>SLRI01000165.1 GCA_007131045.1 Rhodospirillales bacterium | reverse complement strand
TGGTGTGCAGCCCAACCGTCCGTGACCAGCGGCGCTGGTGCCCTGGCGAGGGCTTTATCGCGGGTGACGAGCACGGCATCGACTGCGACAGCGTGCGCAGCGATCATCATGTCGAGCGAGCCTAAAACGATACCCGCTCTCGCCCAAGCCGCGCGTAGGTCGCCGTAGACCCACGCTACGTCCTGGTCCCAGGGTAGAGCTTTCACTCGAACGAGAAACCGCCTGATCTGCTCGGCGAGGCCGGCGTTGTAGTCGAAGCGAGCGAGACCATAGACTATCTCGGCCTTGGTCACCGCTGAAATCGTCACAGCCGATGGCGACAAGCTCGCGAGCTTCGCCGTGATCTCCGGGCGATTGCCCTTGATGACGAAGCTCGCGATGTTGGTATCCAAAAGGTAGCGCCTCACGCCTTTTCGCTATCCGACGGACGGTCTTCCATCGGCCAATCCGCGAACGGATCGCGATCCTGCGGCGGCTGCTCGCGTTCTTCAGGTGCCATGAAGCCGTCGGGGACGTAGCCTTTGTCGTAGAGCTCGAAGAGTCCATCCCAAGTCGTCGGCCGCTCGGAGAGGATCACGTCACCGGTCAGCGGGTCGCGGCGGATGTAGACCTCGCTGCCTTCGAAGCGGAACTCCTTGGGTAGCCGCACCGCTTGGCTGCGGCCGGTCGTGAAGACCTTGGCAGTCTGCTCACTCATCCAAAACCCCACCGCTACAGTGAAGACCTCGCGGCCATTAGCGCGACTTTGATATCTACCATGATAGATACCGAATGTCTATCCAGCACCTTCAACGCCCGCGCTGCTCCACGTCCCGAACCGCCCCCTTGGCCGCACTCGTCGCGAACGCCGCATAGGCCCTGAGCGCCGTCGTGACCTTGCGCTCGCGCTTGCCCGGCTGCCACGCGGCGGGACCGCGGGCGAGCATGGCGGCCCGGCGGTCCTCGAGGACCGCATCCGCGACCTCGAGGCTGATCCGCCGGTTGGGGATGTCGATCGCGATCGTGTCGCCCGTTTCGACGAGGCCGATCAGGCCGCCCTCGGCGGCTTCGGGGGAGACGTGGCCGATCGAGAGGCCGGACGTGCCGCCGGAGAAGCGGCCGTCGGTGACGAGCGCACAGGCTTTGCCGAGGCCCTTCGACTTCAGGTAGCTCGTGGGGTAGAGCATCTCCTGCATGCCGGGGCCGCCTTTCGGGCCCTCGTAGCGGATGACGACCACCTCGCCGGCCACGACCTCGCCCTTCAGGATGCCCGAGACCGCGGCGTCCTGGCTCTCGTAGACGCGGGCCGGGCCGGAGAAGGTGAGGATGCTCTCGTCGACGCCTGCCGTCTTCACGATGCAGCCGTCCATGGCGAGATTGCCCTCGAGCACCGCGAGGCCGCCGTCCTTGGAGAAGGCGTGCGCGACGTCGCGGATCACGCCGGTCTCGCGATCGAGATCGAGCTCTTTCCAGCGGCGCTCCTGGCTGAAGGCGGTCTGGGTCGGGATGCCGCCCGGAGCTGCGCGGTAGAAGGTCCGGACCTCCTCGTCGCTGGTGCGAGCGATGTCCCAGCGCTCGAGGGCGTGGGCCAGGGTCTCACTGTGCACCATCGGCAGGTCGGTGTGCAGGAGGCCGGCGCGCTCGAGCTCGCCCAGGATGGCGAACACCCCGCCGGCCCGATGCACGTCCTCCATGTGCACGTCCGACTTGGCCGGCGCGACCTTGGAAAGGCAGGGCACCCGACGCGACAGCCGGTCGATATCCGTCATGGTGAAGTCGATCTCGCCCTCGTGCGCGGCGGCGAGCAGGTGCAGCACGGTGTTGGTCGACCCGCCCATGGCGATATCGAGGCTCATCGCGTTCTCGAACGCCTCGAAGCTCGCGACCGAGCGGGGGAGCACGGTGATGTCGTCCTCCTCGTACCAGCGCCGGGTGATGGCAACGACCAGCCGGCCGGCCTCGAGGAAGAGGCGCTTGCGGTCACCGTGCGTCGCCAGGACCGAGCCGTTGCCGGGCAGCGACAGGCCCAAAGCCTCGGTCAGGCAGTTCATCGAGTTGGCGGTGAACATGCCGGAGCAGGAGCCGCAGGTCGGGCAGGCCGAGCGTTCGATAGTCGCGACCTCGGCGTCGCTGAGGCTCTCGTCGGCGGCGGCCACCATCGCATCGACCAGATCGACCGCGATCTCCTTGCCCTTCAGCACCACCTTGCCGGCCTCCATCGGCCCGCCGGAGACGAAGACGGCCGGGATGTTCAGCCGCATCGCCGCCATCAGCATGCCGGGCGTGATCTTGTCGCAATTGGAGATGCAGACCATGGCATCGGCGCAATGCGCGTTGACCATGTACTCGACACTGTCGGCGATCAGCTCGCGCGACGGCAGGCTGTAGAGCATGCCGTCGTGACCCATGGCGATGCCGTCATCGACGGCGATCGTATTGAACTCCTTGGCGACCCCGCCGGCGGCCTCGATCTCGCGCGCCACCAGCTGGCCCAGGTCCTTCAGATGCACGTGGCCCGGCACGAACTGGGTGAACGAGTTGACGACGGCGACGATCGGCTTGCCGAAATCGCCGTCCTTCATCCCGGTCGCCCGCCAGAGGCCCCGGGCGCCGGCCATGTTGCGGCCATGGGTCGAAGTGCGCGAGCGGTAGGCGGGCATGACGGGTCTCTTCGGGCTGGGTGGTCGGGCTGGACGGGACAAGTAGCGCTGAAATGCCGCCAACGGCGCTCCCTGTCCAGCCCGGCGGCTGCCGGGCGGTGTCGTTCAGGCAGCGACCAATAGCATCCTGCTCTTCCCCGGGTCGATCGTCACGCCTGGTCAGGCGCGAGCTCCGAAAGGAATGCTCGGGGGCTCAGGATACGGATGCCCTCGTAGTGCTCGAGGACGATGAGGTGGCGGCGGTCGCCGGTCACCAAGTAGTCGGCGCGGCCGGCAACCGCGGTGGCAATGATCATGTCGTCCTTGGGGTCGAGCGGGACGGCACCCGGAAGCTCGGGCAGTTCAGCCACGAGATCAGCGAAGGCGAGCAACCCTTCGCAGAACGTCTCCACACTCGCTGCGGAATAGCGGTAGCGGGCCTGCAGCTTGGGTTCCCGCAAAAGGACACGCCGCGCCTCGTCGAGGATTGCCGGCGAAATGCACAGAACAAAGGTGCCCTCTTCGGCTTGATCGAGGAGTTGCCCTGGTACGCCTTCTGGGGTCAGCAAGGCGCTCACAAGCACCGAGGTGTCCAAGACCGCTCTAGCCATGGCGGTCGCGGAATTCTCCTACGATGTCGTATACCTGCTGCTCTTCCTCCTCCGGACTCGGGCGAGGTTCGGGACCCATGTAGCGCACCGTGGCTTGTGCCGCGCGCACCTGGCGCAATGCACGTGCGCGACCAACCACGGAAATTGGTTTCAGCCGAAGCTCGCCCTCCACCACCTCGGCTTCGAGATAGTCGCCTTCCTCGAGAGAAAGAGCTTTCCGTGCGTCAGAGGGAAGCGTCACCTGACCAGCTCGTAGCACTTTGATGAGCGACATCGGGATGTCCCCCTTCTGATCGACTGGTAGCTGTCGAGTACCAAATACATATTCAGTATATTCCACACTCGTGAAATGTCAATGCCAGCCGTGCCGTGGATGATCTTGCCCGACGTTCGCGTACCGAGGGTTCAGCTGCTTCTGGCATCCGGTAGTTATTCCGCTCGACGCACGATCATGCAACCCGTTCGGCTGCGTCGGCCTACCTGAAGGCCGGCAAGGGCTCGTCCAGCGGGTCCTTGAATCGCCGGGCGAGCAGGTGGTCGAGCGAGATCGCGCCTGCCCCCTTGACCACGAGATAGACCAGGGGGACCAGCCAGAGGGTGCGCTGATCGACGATCGCAGCATTGGGGAAGCGGTCGAAGAGGGCGCCGATGGTCTGCTCGTCCGCGCCATGAAAGACGATGTCGACATAGGACTGCACGGCGACGAAGACGATCATGCCCAAGGCCGCAATCCGGGTGAAGAGA
>SLRI01000159.1 GCA_007131045.1 Rhodospirillales bacterium | reverse complement strand
TGGACAGAGGAAGAAAGGAGGAGCATCCGGGATGATTGCAAGACTTATAACGTGTTGCAGGCCGTGTCGGAACGGCGTTGGCAAGGACAGGAGTTCCCCGACGTAGAGACCGTTGTGATCCCGCGAGCGACGCCGACGACCGCTGAACCGATATTGAACCGGAAGCAGCGACGGGCGCTCAAAGTCCGGAAGCGGCAGCGGTAGAGCTAACTTCTGCGAGGGAGGCTGCCGCTTCGCCATGGCTCGCTTTCAGTTCAAGCCCTTTGCCGCGACAGCAAACTCCACGGCCACCGATCGACCATGACCTTTGCCGCTGCGGCCACAACCAGCGCCGAGAGCGCCGCCTTCGATAGTGTGCCCATCGTCCCCTCGATCAGCAGCGCGTGGACCACGCTGCCGGTGACGATCACGGTCGCCAGGGTCAGGTGACAGGCACGCCAGGTCGTCGGCCGCAGGCGCAGGCGGCGGCGGAGGGTGGCGAGGAGGGCGGTGGCGAAGACTGCCCACATGGCGATCACGCCCCAGGCGGCAAAGGGGATGGGTGAGTGGAACAGGAGCGCGTCGATCACTCGGGTGGGCTGGTCAGCCACAGGCCCGCGACATGGACGACCACCGCCGCCAGCAGCCCGGCGCCGACCCAGGCATGCAGGTGTCGGCTGCGGCGTGCCGCAAGGCCCGGCAGGTAGCCGCCGGCCAGGAGGGGCTGGAGGAGGAGCAGGGCCAGCGCGACCACGCCGGCGAAGCATGCCATGCCCAAGGCCGAAGCCGCCGCCTAGCGACCTCGAGGTAGAGCCGGAGCCGTTCGATCGCTCTCGGTTCCGGCCGCTGGCCGTCGAGCCGCTCGGCCGGGTGCAGCACTGGAATCGTCCGCGGCAGTTGCCGCTGGTCTGGTCGATCCGGGCGTCGTCCTGCCGTCAGGCGTCGCTTCGGGCGCTGGCGACCTCGGCGGGCTCGAGCCGGTATACCCGGACTTCGGCGAGACCGGTCAGGTAGAAGCCCAGCACCTTGGCCGCGGCTTTCGAGACGTCGATCACCCGATCGTCGATGAACGGGCCGCGGTCGTTGATCCTCAGGCGCACCTCGCGGCCGTTCTCGAGATTGACCACGACCACCTCGCTGCCGAGCGGCAACTCCGGGTGGGCTGCGGTCATGCCCATGGGATCGTAGATCTCGCCGTTCGCCGTCGGTCTGCCGGCGAAGCCGGGGCCGTACCAGGAGGCGATGCCGGTTTCGAGCGGGGTGCGTCGCGGGCGCTGGCGGGCCGCCTCCACCGCCGCCATGGCGACGGCCGGTGGTCGGTCTGCCGCTTCCGGCGGCGGCGCCTTGCCGCGCAGGGCCGCTGCCGCGTGCGGCCGCGATGGGGCCGGTATCGGGTGCACTTCCGGCGCCTGGGCCATCGGTTGCTGCTCGAGCACCGCCTGGCAGGCGCTGGTGACGAGCCCGAGGGACACGACCAGGATGGCGAGCGGCAGGGCTCGGCGGCCGATAAGGGGCAATTCTGCTTCCTTTCGAGGCGCAAGGTCGCTGGGAGGTCAGAGCCTAGCCGGCTGGTCTTAAGACTTCGTAAAGCCGAAGAGCGCCGTTGCGCGCCGGGGTCGGCGATGCGAAGCTCGCGCTACGAGCCGAGGAGGAGCGCCGATGCGCGACGACGATCATCAATCGTTGGGTGCCACACCGCACGAGCGCGGCACCGTGTTCCGTGTCTGGGCGCCACATGCCGAAGCCGTTTCGGTCGTGGGCTCGTTCAACGATTGGGATGCCGATGCCGCCCCGATGAAGCGGTCCGACGACGGCATCTGGCAGGCCGATGTCGAAGCGGCGAAGCCCGGCGACGAATACCGCTTTCTCCTGCAGACGTCGAAGGGCGAGCTTTCGCGGATCGATCCGCGGGCGCGAGAGGTCACCCACTCGGTCGGCAACGGCATCATCGCCGATCCGGCGCACGACTGGCACGGTGATGCCTTCACGATGCCGGCCTGGAACGAGCTCGTGATCTACGAGATGCACATCGGCACCTTCCATCGCGCCGAGGCGGACACCACCGGAACGTTTGCCGATGCGACCCTGAAGCTCGATCATCTGCGCCGGCTGGGCGTCAACGTCATCCAGATCATGCCGGCGATGGCGTTCGCGGGCGACGTCTCGTGGGGCTACAACCCGGCGCACATCTTCGCGATCGAGAGTGCCTATGGCGGCCCCGATGGCTTCAAGGACTTCGTCGAGGCGGCGCATCGGGCCGGCTTCGCCGTCGTGCTCGATGTCGTCTATAACCATTTCGGCCCGTCCGACCTCGACTTGTGGCAGTTCGACGGCTGGTCGGAGAACGACAAGGGCGGGATCTATTTCTACAACGACTGGCGGTCCGAGACGCCCTGGGGCGACACGCGGCCGGATTACGGGCGCCCGGAGGTCCGTGATTTCATCGAGGACAACGCGCTCTATTGGCTCGAAGAGTATCATCTCGACGGGCTGCGCTTCGACATGACCCTCTATATCCGCAACGTCCGCGGCGACGAGGGCGATCCGGGCGACAGCCTGGAGGACGGCTGGAGCCTGCTGCGCCGGATCAACGACGAGGTCCGCGAGCGCTTTCCCGGCCGGCTCACGATTGCCGAGGATCTGCGCAACCGGGCCTCGATCACCACGGCAGACGGCGCCGGCTTCGGCGCCCAGTGGTGCGCCGAGTTCGTGCATCCGGTGCGCGAGGTGCTGCTGAAGGACCGGGACGAGGACCGGCACATGGCCACCCTCGCGCACGCCCTGCAGCATCACTACAACGGCGACCCCTACCAGCGCGTGATCTATACCGAATCGCACGACGAGGTGGCGAACGGCAAGGCGCGCATCCCGCACGAAATCGGCGGCGACGACCCGCACGACTGGGCAGCGCAGAAGCGCTCGACCCTGGGTGCGGCTCTGTTCTTGACCGCCCCCGGCATCCCGATGCTGTTTCAGGGCCAGGAGTTCCTCGAGGGCGGCTGGTTTCGCGATACGGTGCCGCTCGATTGGGATCAGGCGGAGGATTTCCACGGAATCACGCGGCTCTATCGCGACATGATCCGGTTGCGGCTGAACCGCGGCGGGGTGACCCGCGGGCTCTCTGGCCGGGGGCTGGCGATCCATCGCATCGACGAGGGGCAGAAGCTGATCGCCTACCACCGCTGGGACCAGGGCGGGCCGGGCGACGACGTGGTGGTGGTGATCAACGCGCACCACCAGCCGCGTGAGGCCTATCGGCTGGGCTTTCCGCATGGCGGGCTCTGGAAGCTGCGGCTCAACACCGACTGGCAGGGCTACAGCGACGCCTTCGGCGACTTCGCCAGCCACGATGTCGAGGCGGTCGCTGGCGAGTGCGACGGCATGCGCTTTGCGGCGGAGGTCGCGATCGGGCCCTACACGGCGCTGGTGTTCTCGCAGGACGCGTGACCCGCATCACGGACAGTCAACTCGCGGCTTCGTAGATTATAAACGGTCGATTAGGATCGACGGCAAGCGAGGAGCCGGGATCGAGCCCGTGCGCGGGAGTCCGGCCTGCCGGCGAAGCGAGGTAGGGGGATCGGCGATGAGGGACGACGGTGGGGATACGCGCGGTGCGCCCTCGCGCACGCTGGTCGTCTGCTGCGACGGCACCTGGAACGATCCGACCGACCAGACCAATGTCTGGCGCACCTTCGAATTCTTGCGCCGGCATTGCCGGGAGCCGGCGGTAGCACCCGATCCTGCGACCGGCTCGGCGATGTTCGCGAGCACGGTCGAGGTCGACCTGCCCGACGTCAAGAGCCACCAGCTGCCGCTTTTCGCTTTCTACGACAAGGGGGTGGGCGAGGCGCGCGGTGGCGGCGCCTTCGGGGTCGGCCTCGGCGTCAATGTCCGCCAAGCCTACGCCTTCATCACGCGGCACTGGCAACCGGGCGCTCGGCTCTACGTCTTCGGGTTCTCGCGTGGTGCTTATACCGCCCGCTCGCTCGCCGGCATGC
>SLRI01000156.1 GCA_007131045.1 Rhodospirillales bacterium | reverse complement strand
CGCCAGAACACCGCCGCCCGGTCGGCGACGTCGACCACCTGGTCGATGTTGTGGCTGATCATGATGATCGCGAGGCCGTTGTCGCGCAGGTCGCGGACCAGCTGCAGGATGCGGTCGGACTCCTCGGGCCCGAGTGCCGCCGTCGGCTCGTCGAGGACCAGCAGCTTGACGTCCTGGTGATAGAGCGTGCGGCCGATCGCGATCGCCTGCTTCTGCCCGCCTGAGCGGAAATAGACCGGCCGGTGCGCGTCCGGGATCACCATGTTGAGCTTCTCTTTGAGAGTCCGCTCGGCCTCGATCCGCATCGTCTTGTTGTCGAGCACGCGCAGGAAGCCGCCGAGATAGCTCTTGTGGATCTCGTTGCCGAGAAAGAAGTTCTCCCAGGCATTGAGCGTATCGACCAGCCCCAGCGACTGGTGCACCGTCTCGATGCCCAATTCCCGCGCGTCGTTCGGCGTGTTGATCGTGACCTCGCGGCCGCCGACGACGATCGATCCCGAGGTCGCGCTGTAGACGCCGCTGAGAATCTTGATCAGCGTCGACTTGCCCGCACCATTGTCGCCGACGATCGCCAGCACCTCGCCCGGATGGACGTCGAGGCTGACGCCGCCCAGCGCCATCAGGCCGCCGAAGCGCTTGGTGATGTTCTTGAGCTCGACGAAAGGCTCGCCTGCCATCTGCCTCGACCTCCCTGGTCGCTTCGTTGATCGGCGCATCTTTTGTTAGATGCCCGATACATTTGTAACGCAGCTTATGGCCGCCACTGCGGCTGTCAACGATTCGACGGAATCAGCGCCGAGTGCAACTGCCTCAATCGTCGAACACGACCTGCACCCGGCGGTTCTGCCGCCCCTTCTTCTCGATCTTGGCCACACTGACACGGCCGATCTCGCGCGTCGAGCGCACATGCGTACCGCCGCAGGCCTGCAGGTCGAGCCCCTCGATCTCGATCAGCCGGATGCGCCCGCCGGTCCGTGGCGGGGCCACCGACATGGTCTTCACCAGCTCCGGCCGGGCATCGAGCTCGGCCGCCTCGATCCAGCGCTCGGCGACGGCGTGGTCGGCCTCGATCCAGGCGTTGAGCCGCTCTGTCAGCGCCACCTTGTCGAGCGTCGCCTCGGGGATGTCGAAATCGAGCCTGCCCTTGCCGTCGCCGATCTGCCCGCCGGTGACCACCCCGTCGACCGCCCGGCAGAGCAGGTGCAGGCAGGTGTGCATGCGCATGAGGCGATGGCGACGCTGCCAGTCGAGCACCGCCCGGACCGGGGCGCCGACGGCCGGCTCGGGCCCGCCCGCAACCAGGTGGCGGATGAGCTCCGGCGTCTCACCCTTGCGTGTCTCGGTCACCTCGAGCGTCGCGTCACCGCCGACCAGCTGTCCGACGTCGCCCGGCTGGCCGCCGCCGGTCGGATAGAACACGGTGGCCGCGAGCTCGACCCAGCCGTCACCGCGCGCGGTGACAAAGGTTTCGACCTCGCGTTGATAGGGATCCATTCGGAAAACCGCTTCGGTCATGACGCTTTATCCCTTGATTCTCTCGCATCGTGGCAGGCGACTTTACAGCTGCTGCGTTCTTGTCTAGCACCAATGAAGACGCGGTGAGGGAGCCGCATTCCGGCGACCGTCGGCGGGCCGCTCGGGCGGGGCGGCCGATGGTTTGGTAGGACCTCGGGCAGAAAGAGCCGATGCCGAACAGCGAGCAAGCGTTCGTCCGCTTCGCGGATGTCCAAAAGAGCTACGACGGCGAGACCCTCGTCGTCAAAAACCTCAACCTCGACATCGCCCGCGGCGAGTTTCTGACCATGCTCGGCCCGTCGGGCTCCGGCAAGACCACGTGTTTGATGATGCTCGCGGGCTTCGAGACCGCGACCAACGGCGAGATCCACCTCGACGGCCGGGAGATCAACAACGTCGCCCCGCACAAGCGCGACATCGGCATGGTCTTTCAGAACTACGCCCTCTTTCCGCACATGACGGTGGCCGAGAACCTGGCCTTTCCACTCTCGGTGCGGCGCATGGGCAAGGCCGAGATCGAGGAGCGGGTGAGCAAGGCGCTGGGCATGGTCCAGCTCGGCGAGATGGGCAACCGGCGGCCGGCGCAGCTCTCGGGCGGCCAGCAGCAGCGCGTGGCCCTGGCCCGGGCGCTGGTCTTCGAGCCCCGCCTGGTCCTGATGGACGAGCCCTTGGGCGCGCTCGACAAGCAGCTGCGCGAGACCATGCAGTACGAGATCAAGCACATCCACGAGAACCTGCAGGTGACCGTTGTCTATGTGACCCACGACCAGAGCGAGGCTTTGACCATGTCGGACCGGGTCGCCGTCTTCAACGACGGCGTGGTCCAGCAGCTGGCCGCGCCCCCGATGCTCTACGAGAAGCCCGACAATGCCTTCGTCGCCCAGTTCATCGGCGAGAACAACCGCTTCGTCGGCACCGTCAAGGAGGCGGCCAACGGCCACTGCACGGTCGAGGTCGACGGCCGGCCGATCCACGCGCTCGCGGTCAATATCGGCGGGGTCGGCGACCGGAGCACGCTCTCGCTCCGGCCGGAGCGGGTGGTGGTCGATCCGCCCGAGGGCAGCACGCCCAACGTCTTCGAGGCCCGGGTGCTCGAGCTGATCTATCTCGGGGATCACATCCGCGCCCGGATGGCCGTTTGCGGTACCGAGGAATTCATCGTCAAGGTGCCGAACGCCACCGACCAGCCCGCGCTCGATCGCGGTCAGGTGGTGCAGGTCGGCTGGCAGGTGGAAGATTGCCGGGCGCTCGATGCTTGAGCCGTGCGGCGGTCATCGACGGGGCTCGGGTTGCCGAATCGACACGCCTCGGACATAGTAGACGGATCGCGGCCGACACTGTCGGCCAGGGAAGCACAAGGAAGCACGCATGAACATCAAGACCAAGACCGGACTCTTCGCCGGTGTCGCCATCGGCGCACTCGTTGCCGGTGCCGCACCCGTTGCCGCCGAGACCACACTAGTCGTGGTATCCTGGGGCGGGGCCTATACCCAGAGCCAGGTCCGCGCCTATCACGAGCCGTACATGGAGCAGAACCCGGACGTCACGATCATCAACGACGACGGCTCGGCAAATGCGCTGGCAGGCTTGCGCGCCCAGGCCCAGGCCGGCAACGTCACCTGGGACCTCGTCGACATGCTGCCGTCCGATGCGCAGCTGGCCTGCGAGGAAGGGCTGCTGCTGCCGCTCGACCACGACGAGATGCTGGCGCCGGCGCCGGACGGCACCCCGGCATCCGAGGATTTCCTGCCGGGCTCGCTCGGTGACTGCTACGTCTCGTCGATCGTCTATTCGACCGTCTTGACGGTCAACACCGAGATGTTCCCCGAGGACAACATGCCGTCCTCGATCGCCGATCTCTTCGACGTCGAGAACTTCCCGGGCCGCCGCGCCCTGCAGGATCGGCCGGGCACCAACCTCGAATGGGCGCTCTATGCCGACGGCGTCGACCCGGACGAGATCTACGACGTGCTGCGGACGCCGGAAGGTGTCGATCGGGCTTTCGCCAAGCTCGACACCATCAAGGACCACATCATCTTCTGGACCGAGGGCAGCCAGGCGCCGCAGCTCCTCGCCGACAAGGAGGTGTCGATGGCGACCGGCTACAACGGTCGCATGTTCGAGGCGTCCGAGGTCGAGGGCCAGCCCTTCCAGATCGTCTGGGACGGCCAGGTGGTCGAGTGGGACGGCTGGGTCGTGCCGGCCGGCACCCCCAACATGGAAGCCGTCATGGACTTCCTCTACTTCGCCACGGACACCCAGCGGCTGGCCGACCAGGCGAAGTTCATCTCCTACGGCCCGGCCAGGGCGAGCTCGTCCGAGCTGGTCTCCACCCACGCCGATCTCGGCATCGACATGAACCCGCACATGCCGACGCATCCCGACAACTACCAGACCCCGATTATCCTCGATAACGAGTTCTGGACCGACTACGGCGACGAGCTGCGCGAGCGGTTCGCGAGCTGG
>SLRI01000112.1 GCA_007131045.1 Rhodospirillales bacterium | reverse complement strand
CGATCCAGAATTGCCAGCCGGTGGGCATCGCCCTCGCCTCGTGCTCTGTTGCGTGTCCGGACCGCTATAGAGGAGGCGGGGGTGGAAGACGAGGCGCTGGGCCATGCGATCGAGGCCGCCAGTTTATGGGCTTGGCCGCCCGAGCGCACGGCCGGGATCGGCGGCTGGCTGCTCCGGCAAGGGGCGACGGCGACCCGGCGGCAGAACTCGGCGCGGACCTCGGCTTTCTCGGGCGAGGTGGCGGTCGAGCGGGCGATCGCCGAGGTCGAGGCCTGGTATGCGGGGTTCGCTCGGGTGGCCTGTTTTCAGCTCACCGACGCCAGCCGGCCTCCGGGCCTCGATGCGCTGCTTGCGGCACGCGGCTACCGTCTCGAATCGCCGAGCGAGGTGATGGTGCTGGCGTTGGCCTCGCCGGTGCCGGAGCCGCCGAACGTCACACTGGAGGGACGGCCGACCGCCTTCGTCATGGCAGCGGTGGCCGATCCGCATTGGTCCTCGGCCGAGCGGGCAGCGCGGGCCAGGCTCTTCGGGCGCATTCGCCGACCCATGACGTTCGCCGTCCGGCCGGTGGGCGGGGTGCCGGTCGCGGCAGGGCTCGCGGTGGTCGAC
Source organism: Rhodospirillales bacterium (assembly GCA_007131045.1). Classification (GTDB taxonomy): domain Bacteria; phylum Pseudomonadota; class Alphaproteobacteria; order Geminicoccales; family Geminicoccaceae; genus SLRI01. Next base: position 3,373 of record SLRI01000112.1, on the reverse strand, counting down.
GGGCCGCTGGTCGGCATATTCGCCATGCGCACGGCGCCCTTGGCGCGGCAGGCGGGGCATGGGCGGGCGGTATTGGACCGATTGCTCGGCTGGGGCCATGCGATGGGCGCCTCCACGGCCTACCTGCAGGTCGAGGCCGACAACGCCCCTGCCCTGGCCCTCTATCACGGCGCAGGCTTTCGGCGGCTCCACTTCTATCACTACCGGGTAGCGCTGTAGTTCAGCCTCGAGATCAGTCGCGCAGTTCCCTGAAGAAGCGCATGATCGTCTCGCTGGCGCCGTCGGGCCACTGGTGCGGATAGAATCGGCCGCGGGCCGTGAAATCCTGGCTGTAGAGGCACCAGAGAAGCGGGTTCTCGTCCTCGCTGTACTGCCGGCAGTCGAAACCGCCGACCGACGTCTCTTCCGCAGCACCCAGGGCTTCGCGTTGCGTCAAGAGGTGGTCGCGGGCGCGCTCGCCTTCGCTCAACGGCACCGCCTCGTCCCTGGGATTGTGCAGGAGGAGGGCTGCGACGTCCTCGGGGCACTGGGCCGGATCGATGCCGCCGGCGACCGAGGCCAAGCCGCGGACCTCGTCGGCGCGGGCGCAGGCGAGGCTGTTGGCGAAGGTCGCACCGAGTGAGTGGCCGACGACGAAGACGGCGTTTCGATCGATGCAGTAGGCCTCGCCGATCGTCTCGAGGATCAGATCGAAGAGGGCGTAGTCGCGCAGCTCGTCCGCGGGATCGCCCGGATCGGCCCAGGTGAAGTTGCCGGTCTCGTCGGGCAGGCCCTGCGGATAGACGAAGATGGCATCCAGCGCGGCTGCTCGCTCCAGGCCGAAATAGCGCCGGACCTGCGTATTCTCGTTGGTCCGGCCATGAAACCCGAAGACGAGCGCGTGCGGCTGGTCGGCAGTGTAGGCATCGGGTACCACCACGATCGCTTCGCGCTCGACGCCGGAGACCCGAAACTGCTGCGGCGGTGGCGTCTCGCGGGTGCCACAGCCCGCCGACGGATCGACGTCCAGCACCGGCGTTTCGGCCGCCGCGAGGCCCGCCACGAGAACGGCCGAGCCGAGCACCACGCCGTTTCGAACAAAATCCAGAATCGACCCCACGGGGCGAGCCTCCAGATAGCCCAGAGCCTCTGGAAAACCGCCGGCCGGCCGCCGGGTTCCCACGCTGGCCGGTCTGGCTCCGTCAGCCGCCGGCGAAGGTCAGCGCCGGGATTCCAGGCAGGGGTCGGAGGTCGGTATGCTCGGCATCGATGGTGCCGAGCCGGGGCTCGAGTTCGATGGCCGTGCCGATGTGCTCGGCGAACGCCTCGAGCTCGGCGCCCGCCGCCTCGCCGGTCAGCGCCCAGCTCAGTGGACCGTCCTGCCAATAGGCGGTGCTGCCGGCATGCCCGTCCACGAGGTGAATGTCGGGGCGCTCGGTGTTCTGGCGAATCTGGAGATAAAGGGCGAAGGCGCGTCCATCGGGGCCGGCCAGCTCGAAGCGCACCGTGGGCTTGCCGTCGATCTCGACCAAGCGCTGCATCTCGGGCGAGGCGAAGTGATCGCCGAGCGCGGGGGCCCGCAGTTCCACGGTCACCCGGTCGGTGAACCAGGGAGCCGCCGTCTCGACCACACCGGATTCGGGCACGCGGACGGTCTCGGCGGTCGTCCCCGCGGTCGATCGGGTAAGAGGTTCGAGGCTGCCGAGGACGGTGCTCGTCGGCCGCGGCTCGAGATTGTCGAGAAACGTCGGCGGGTTGGCGGCAACGGTAACGGCGTGTGTGCCGAGCCACCAGCCGCCGAGGCCGCTGAGCACCGCGAGGCCGACCACCGAGGCCGCCTGAAGCGCTGAGCGCCACGACCGGGGTGGCGGACCCTCGAGCGCTGCCGCCAGGCGATCGGGCACCGGCTCCGCCGCGATGGGTGCGAGGCTGCGCCGCAGGCTCTCGTTCTGCTCGACGAAAGCCATGACCAGGGCCTTGGCCTCCGGGTCATTGGCAAGATGCGCCTCGACCGCACGGCGACGAACAGGATCGAGCCTGCCGTCGGCATAGGCCATGAGGTCGATCTCGGTGATTTGCTCGCGATCGAAGGTCATGCGATCCCCGTCATTTGACCGCCCTGAGGCTCGGCCGGCGCCGTCCCGGACGTCCGGGACGCGCCACCTTCAACGCTTCTCTGGCGCGCCAGAGTCTCGAGCGCAGCGTGCCGATCGGGATGCCGAGCGCATCGGCGGCCTCGTCGTAGGCCATGCCCTCGACGGCGACGAGCAGCAATGCTGCTCGCTGGTCCTCGTCGATCGTCAAGAGCTGGTCCAGCACCTCCACCGCCTCGGCGTGGTCGATTTGCGAGGCGGGCAGCGCTATCGGCCGGTCGAGGGCGTCGAGACTGTCGGTTTTCTGCGCCTTGTCCCGCCGTGCCCTGCCATTGAGGAACTGGGTGTAGACGATGCGGAAGAGCCAGCTCCTGAGGCTGCCCCTGCGGCGCCAGAGATGGCGCTTCTTGATCGCCCGCTCTAGGCAATCCTGGACAAGATCGTCCGCGGCATCGGCATCCCGCAGCAACGCCCGGGCATAGCGCCTCAAGTGCGGTATTTCTCGTGCAATCGCCCATTTGACGTCGTCCACGAAACCTCCTCGTCGCCGCGATGACATATCGAAAGACACCGCCAGCAGGGCTGCGGTTCCCGCACCGGTGCGAGATTTCTAGCCGGGCCCGAGATTTTTCTTCGGAACTCCTGCGAGCCTGCACGTGTTCGTGCAAGAAGCGGTGCTCAGGCATCGCAGCACACTTTAATCACCATGTGGAGTTTCTCATGACCATCAAGTCCGGGCTTTCTGGCCTCACGCTGCCCGCTGCGGCGCTTCTCGCCTTTGCACTCGCCGCTCCGCTGCCGGCCGCAGCCCAGATGGAGGGCACCCAGCCGCCGATCGCTGCCGAGGACCTGACCGACGAGCAGCTCGAAGCGTTCGCTGCTGCGGCGGCGGAGGTCGGCGAGATCACCCAGCAACTGCAGATTCAGGCGCAGGCTATCGAGACCGAGCAGGAGCTGATGGAGCTACAGGAGCAGGCCAACATGCAGATGGTCGAGGCCGTCGAGGAGCAGGGCCTCACCGTCGACGAGTACAACATGATCTTCCAGGTCGCCCAGGTCGATCCCGAGCTGAACGAGCGCCTCGTCCAGATGATGCAGCGCTGAGCCGCAATCCTCGTCATTCTGAGCGTCGTTAATCTGGCCGGCCCGACCATCATCGGGCCGGCCCTTTTTTTGTGGTTCTGATTATCCGAGATTCTCATCGCCCGACGTGTTAGGTATCTCAGGTGGTTATGATTGATTAGGGGCGAGCACGGTCATGAAATTGGCGGCGAAGGTGCGGGGCTTGAGCGAGGCGGCGT
>SLRI01000506.1 GCA_007131045.1 Rhodospirillales bacterium | reverse complement strand
TTCGACAGGTCGTGACGTAGCTCTATCGGCGGGCCGTTCGATTTGAGCTCGGCGCTGATCGGTGCGGATTCGGTGAGGCTGTCGTGCAGCCCGCTGATCTGCAGCACCTCGTCCACATCCAATCGATCGTAGTCGGCGGGATCGGCGAAGGTGAGCGGCAGCACCCCGAAATTGATCAGGTTCTGCCAGTGGATCCGGGCGAAGCTCTTGGCCACCACCAGCTGCAGGCCGAGATGCCGCGGCACCAGGGCGGCGTGCTCGCGGCTCGAGCCCTGGCCGTAGTTGCGCCCGCCGACCACCGCGTGCTCGCCGACCTTTCGAGCGCGCTCGGGATAGCTCTCGTCCACCCCCTCGAAGGCGAACGCGGCCAGTGCCTCGACATTGCTGCGATAGGGCAGGATACGGCTGCCGCCCGGCAGGATCTCGTCGGTCGAGAGGTCGTCGCCGGCCTTGAGCAGAATCGGCAGGGCGAGGCGATCGGGAAGCGGCTCGAGCTCGGGCAGGGTGACGATGTTGGGCCCCTTGATCAGCCGCACCTCGCGCGCCGCCTCGGCCTCGAGCGGGGCGACCAGCATCGCCTTGTTCATCCGCTGCTTCTCCCGCAACTCGATCTTCGGGTAGCGCATATCGAGGTCGCGCGGGTCGGTGATCCGGCCGGTAAGGGCCGAGGCCGTCGCCGTCTCCGGGCTGCAGAGAAAGACCCGGTCCTCGCGCGTGCCCGAGCGTCCGGGGAAGTTGCGCGGCACGGTGCGCAGGCTGTTGCTGTCGGTCGCCGGCGCCTGGCCCATGCCGATGCAGCCGTTGCAGCCGGCTTGGTGCAGCCGCGCCCCGGCCCGGATCAGATGGCCCAAAAGCCCCTCGTGGGCGAGGTTCTCGAGCAGCTGGCGCGAGGTCGGGTTGACGTCGAAGGAGACGTTGTCGGCGATCGTCCGCCCCTCGACCATGCGCGCCGGCACGGCGAAGTCGCGATAGCCGGGATTGGCCGAGGAGCCGATATAGGCCTGGTAGAGGTCCTCGCCCGCGACCTCGCGCACCGGCACCACGTTGCCGGGGCTCGACGGTTTGGCGATCAGCGGCTCGAGGGCGCCGAGGTCGATCTCGTCGTGATGGTCGTAGGTCGCACCCTCGTCGGCGAGAAGCTCGGACCAGTCGTCCTCGCGCGCCTCGCTCGCGAGAAACCGCCGGATCTCCTGGTCCGCGGGAAAGACAGTCGAGGTGGCGCCGAGCTCGGTTCCCATGTTGGCGATCACGTGGCGATCCATCGCCCGCAGACGATCGAGGCCCGGCCCGTAGAATTCGAGGATCCGCCCGCGGCCGCCGTCGACGTCGTGGCGGCGCAACAGCTCGAGGATGACGTCCTTGGCACTCACCCAGTCGGGCAAGCTGCCGGTGAGGCGGATGCCCCAGATCTCCGGCATCTTGAGATGCAGCGGCTGGCCGGCCATGGCCAGCGCCACCTCGATGCCGCCCGCCCCGAACGCCAGCATGCCGAGCGAGCCAGCGGCCGGGGTGTGGCTGTCGGAGCCGACCAGGCTCTTGCCCGGCTTGCCGAAGGCCTGCATGTGCACCGGGTGGCTGACGCCGTTTCCGGGCCGGCTGTACCAGACGCCGAAGCGGGCGCAGGCACTGCGCAGGAACTCGTGGTCGTCGGGGTTCTTGTGGTCCTCCTGGACGAGGTTGTGGTCGACATACTGGGCCGAAAGCTCGGTCTTGACCCGCTCGAGCCCCATCGCCTCGAGCTCCAGCATGACCAGTGTGCCGGTCGCGTCCTGGGTCAGCGTCTGGTCCATGCGGAGCGCGATCTCGCTGCCGGGTGTCGTCTCGCCGTCGACCAGATGTGCCTCGATCAGCTTCTGCGCCACGTTCCGCGCCATGCTCGCCTCCTCGTCCTCAACCTCGCGTGCCGGTCAGCAGCAGCAACAGTACGATGAGCGCGAAACAGACGATCCAGACCCAGCGGCCGCGCCGGCCGAGGATGATCTCCCCCTGCCGCGCCTCGGTGGCGGTGCGGGTCGTCCGCTCGCGCTTCGGCTCGCCGTGCTGGCTCATCGTGCGGCCGGTGCGTCTCGGCCGTGCACTTGGGCCGGCGGTGCCGTGGCCTCGACCGCGACGAAGCGTTCGACGATGGTGTAGCGATGCTCCGCACCGGTCGGCACCAGCCAGGAATCGCCGGGCTCGAGTGTCAGCAGCTGCCCCTCGAGCTCCAGCTCCGCCCGGCCCTCGATCACGTAACCCACGGTTTCGTAATCACGCCGGCTCGGCGGTTTCTCCTGGGTGGTCGGCTCGCTCCGCCAGAGCCGCATCGACAGCCGCTTGCCCGAGACGAGATAGACTTGGCCCATCTCGCCGGTCGGCGACTGGGTGGAGCGGACCTTCTTCACGGTGGTATCGCTGTCGTTGATCGCCGACATGGTATGGCTCCCTCGTTGTCCGACGATGGTTGTTCGTATCTGAAACCCCAACGCCGCTTTCGGGTTTCGGGTTCCCGTCTGACGTGATCGTTCCCGTCTGACGTGATCGATGAGACGGGCATGGTCGATGAGACGGGAGCGTTGCCGAGACATGCTCGCCCGGCGGAACCGGAGCAGCTTGCAAAGCGTTTCTCGAGGATGTCGAACGAGCCCAATGCCAATCGAGGAGGATACGCCATGCGTCTGCACGAACAACTAGGGTCGGCCACCGCCATCCTGGCCCTGGCCGTGCCTCTCTGGTCGATCGGCCTCGGCCCGGCGGAGACCCGGGCCGGGGAGCGTCAGGCCGATGCCATTGCGGCGCTCTTCGACCTGGACGGTGAGCCGGTCGGCAGCGTCACCTTCTTCGCGCTGCCACACGGCACCCTCCTCCATGCGAGGCTGACCGGGATGCCGGTCGGCGCCCATGCCTTCCACGTTCACGAAACCGGCATCTGCGAGCCGCCTTTCGACAGCGCCGGCGGTCACTACGACCCGGACGATGCCGCGCACGGCTTCGTCGCCGAGGACGGCTACCATGCCGGCGATTTCCCGAACATCCACGTCCCGGCCACGGGACGCCTGGAGGTCGAGTTCTTCAGCACCGCCTTGGTGCTCGACGAGCGACTGTTCGACGAGGACGGCGCCTCGGTCGTCATCCACGCCGAGCCGGACGACTATGTCAGCCAGCCGGCCGGCGACGCCGGGCCGCGGATCGCCTGCGGGGTGATCGAGCCGGCCTAGGCGCGCTATCCTGCCCGGCCACGGTCGGCGGCAGCGGAACCGATGCCGGCCGCCGGCGTTGGGCAGTGAGGAAGGCGACAGCGCCGCGCGCCCGCCTTCCCCCGAGCAAGCAAGAGAGGAAACGGCCATGGCGACTTGTGAGGTCTGCGGCAACGACTACGACAAGGCGTTTCAGGTGCAGATGGGTGGCAAAACGCACACCTTCGACAGCTTCGAATGCGCGATCCACGCGCTGGCGCCGAGTTGCGCGCAATGCGGGGTGCGGATTGCCGGCCACGGATTGGAGAAGGACGGCACCATCTTCTGCTGCGATCACTGCGCGACCCGGGCGGGGGTGACGGAGCTGCGCGACCGAGCCTGATACGGATCGTCCCGGACTGCCGGGCTATTGCAGGGGCCTTGCCCGCAGGGTCACGCCCGGCTCGGGGCGGATCGTCATGTGCATAACCGGCGTCGGCGGCTGCCCCTCGGGCGCGAAATGGAAGCGGGCGAGCAGGGTGGCGAAGATGATCCGTGCCTGCAGCATTGCAAAATTGGCGCCGACGCAGACTCGCGGGCCGGCGCCGAAGGGCAGGTAGGCGTAGCGATCGGGCGGCGTCGCGTCCGGCGCGAAATGCCCGGGATCGAAAGCCTCGGGCGCGCGCCAGAGATCATGGTGCCGGTGCAGCGCATAGATGTTGACGAAAACGGTCTCGCCGGCGCGGATCTCGCGGTCGTAGAGTTGATCCGGCTGCAGCACGTTGCGGGCGAGCAGACCGACCGGCGGGTAGAGCCGCATCGCCTCCTCGAG
>SLRI01000562.1 GCA_007131045.1 Rhodospirillales bacterium | reverse complement strand
TCCGTCGCCTCGGTCATCGAGCGGCTGACCAGCCCCACCAGCTCGAAGCCCGGATTGCGGTGATAGGCCTTGGCGTGGCTCGCCCCCATGTTGCCCACACCGATCACCAGCACGCGCACGGGATCCGCCATCGTCGTTCCTCCCCCTTCGTATGACGTGCGCCGAGCTTAGCAGTGCCGGCGGTCACCGCAATCGCCGTCTCGGTGCGGCGATCAGCCCGCCTCGTCCAGCAGTTCCGCCAGCCGCAGCTCCAGCGCTGCGGCGGCTTCCTCGCGCGACGTCGCGCCGTGCATGGCGTGGATCGCCCGGACGATGGCCTCGGCCATGGCCGGCCAGCGCTCGTGGTCGACGATCGTCGAGCGCGACCCGGCGAGGCTCTCCTGGACGATCCAGGCGAATTCGGGGTGCAGCGCCGACCCGTAGCCGGAATCGTCCAGGCTGCCCCGGCGTGGTGCTGCACCATGCGAGGTGGCGATCAGCGGCTCGATCGCCGGGCTCGTCAGCCACTGCACCAGATACCAGGCGGCCTCCGGCTCCGCCGTGCCGGCGTCGATCGCCAGCGCCCAGACGCGGTGCCCGGATTGCGACCGGCGGCCCGAGGCGATCGGCGGCAGCAGCGCATAGCCGACGGCACCGGCCACGGCCGAGTGGGCCTCGTCCTCGAAGCTCGGGCCGAAGCTCGAGGGGCCGATGAAGAATCCGGCCCGCCCCTCCCTGAAGAAGCGTGCCGCCTCGGCGAGGTCGCGCTCCTCGAGGCCGGGCGGACCGGCCTGGAGCAGCCCGGCATATTGCGCGAGCCCGGTGGCGATGCAGGGCTCGGTGACGCGCGGCATGGAAAGGCCCGCGTCGAACCAGATGCCGGCCGGCAGCTCCGGGCCGCAGGCGTTGATGACCAGGGCCGTGGCGGTGGCGACGGTGGCCGGACTCGGGCTGCCGGCCATCACGGCCCCTTCGGCCTCCCCCGCACTGCGCTCGCGGATCAGGGTCGCGGCATCCACCAGGTGGTAGGTCGACGGCGGCAGGCCGGCCATCAGATGGGCGCCGACGAGGTCGTGATTGTAGAAGAGAAGCGTCGTCTCGAGGGCCACCGGCAGGGCGTCGTCCATCAGTCGGGCGCGCGCGTCGAAGTCGCCCGGGGCGTAGTCGGCAGCGGTGAGGTCGGGGTCGTCGAGGTAGGGCCCGAGCGGCAGGAAGGCACCGCTGCGCCAGCGGCCGAAAGCCTCGGCTTCGAGCGGCAACAGGCGAATGTCGGCGCCGTCCCCGCCGGGCGCCACCCTGATGCCGGTCAGCGTCTCGAACTCGGACAGGAAGCGCCGGATGCCGTCGCTCGCCGGATGCTCGGGCAGCTCCAGGGTTACCGTCGTGCCCGAGAAGCGCTGCCAGTCGAGCGCGGCGGCCGGCGCTGCACCGACCAGGAGGACGGCGGCGGCCAGGATCGGCCAGCGGCGATACGGCATGGACGGTCTCCCCTCTGAGCCCAGCCACTCGCCGCAGCCGCGAAAACTGCGTCGAGTGCTGATCAGACCAGCTTGACGAACGATAGCGGCTCTGTGAGGGTCGAGGGAAGAAAAGAAGGGGAGCACCGTTGCGCGAGAGTGGCCAGCCCAAGCTCGTCGTCGCCAATGCCAGCAAGTCCTACGACACCGGCTCGGGTGTCGTGCACGCGCTCGCCGATTTTTCCATGGACGTGCAGCCGGGCGAGCTCGCCTGCCTGCTCGGGCCTTCCGGTTGCGGCAAGTCCACCCTGCTCTGGGCGATGGCCGGCCTGCACGGCCTCTCCTCGGGCGAGGTCCGGCTCGACGGCCGGCCGGTGATCGAGCCCAACCCGCAGATCGCCATGGTCTTTCAGGAGGCCAACCTCCTGCCCTGGCGCAACCTGATCAAGAATATCGAGCTGCCGTTCGAGATCAGGCACCAAAAGCCGGACCGCGCACGAATCGACGCCCTGCTCGAGGAGGTCGGGCTCGCCGGCTTCGAGACCAAGATGCCGCGCGAGCTCTCGGGCGGCATGCAGCAGCGGGCGTCGATCGTCCGCGCGCTCTCGGTCGACCCCTCGCTGTTGCTGATGGACGAGCCGTTCGGCGCCCTGGACGCCTTCACCCGCGACGAGATGAACCTCCTGATCCAGCAGATTTGGCTCGAGACAAAGAAGACCATCGTCTTCATCACCCACAACATCAACGAGGCGGTCTTCCTGGCTGATCGGATCTTCGTGATGAGTGCGCGGCCCGGGCGATTGTCCCGGGTGTTCGAGATCGACCTGCCCCGGCCGCGGCCGCTGGACGCCATGACGACGCCGCACTTCATCGAGCTGGTGGCCGAGATCAAGGGCTCGATCGACCACAAGTCGCAGACCCAGGCAGCCTAGGAAAACGGATCCCGAGATGGCGAGTGTCGATCGCGAACTGAAGGACAAGATCCCGACTTTCGAGAGCACCGGCGCCGCCGAGGCCGGGGTCGGCAACTGGTCGAGCGCCGCTTCGACCCTGTCGCTGATCAAGGGCGGCCGCGATGCGATGCTGATCGTGATCACCGCGATCGTCATCTTCGGCGGGCTCGAGCTGACGCTCCGGCTCTTCCAGGTGCCGGTCTATATCGCACCCACCCCGTCGCAGGTGATCACCGCCCTGATCACCGACTTTCAGTATATCGGGCCGCATATCGGCTACACCCTGATCGAGCTCTTGACCGGCTTTGCGATCGGCGCCTCGATCGGCTTCGTGCTGGCGGCATTGATCACCCAGTTCCCCTTGGTCGAGAAGATCGTCGCCCCCTACATCCTGCTCCTGGTCACCACGCCGATGCTGGCGCTGGTCCCCCTTTTGATCCTCAAGTTCGGCTTCGGCTTCACGCCGCGGATCATCGCCGTGGCGCTGGCCTCGGGGCCGATGGTGATGATCAACGCGGCCACCGGCTTCAGGCGGACCGATCTCGCCAAGATCGCCCTCGCCCGCAGCTTCGGTGCCTCGACCCTGCAGATCTTCTTGAAGATCCGGATCCCGATGGCGATGCCGATGGTCATCGTCGGCCTGATGATCGGCTCGATCTTCGGCCTTCTGACCGCCGTGGGGGCGGAGATGGTCGGCGGCTCGTTCGGGCTCGGCAACCGGCTGACCTACTACTCCTCCTTGATCCAGATGCCGCAGTTCTTCGCCTGTATTTTGGTGCTCGCGATGATCGGCATCTCGATCTACGTGTTCTTCTATTGGCTCGGCAAGAAATGGGCGGGATGGGAGGCCTGATCGCCCGATAACGGGGAAGGAAACATCCACCATGTTGCGACTGCCACGGCGACGGTTCTTGCAGGCGAGCGGCGGCTCGATCGCGGCCCTCTCGATGGGCGCGGCCGGGCTCGCACCGCGCCCTGCCAATGCGGTGAGCGGCACGGTCCGCTGGGTCAGCCCCAGAGGGACGATCGAGGTCCTCGACGACTATCCCTACTGGGTCGCCCGCGAGTTCGGCTGGTTCGGCGACATCCAGACGACCCTCGAGGGCGGGCCGATGGAGGCCACGGCGACGATCAAGCTGGTCGAGCAGAACCAGTCCGACTTCGGCTTTCCCTCGCCCGGCGTCTTCTCGCTCGGCCTCGAGCAGGGCATGCCGATCACCTCGGTCTGGCACATGGGCGCCTTCGACGTCTTCAGCTTCGCCTTCCGCCCGGGCGAGAAGCCGGCCGACCCGCAGGAACTCGCCGGCAAGACGATCCTTCTGGGCTCGATCGGCTGGCAGGCGATCGTCGATCCGGAACTGGCCCAGCTCGGCGTCGATCCGGCGAGCGTCACCTATGCCGAGGCCGGCAATCTCTGGGGCCAGGCGCTGCTCCAGGGCCAGGGCGACGTGGCACTCTCCTGGGAAGGACTGAGGGCGCAGTGGACCGGCCAGGGGCTCCACTTCGACTACCTCTTGCCCTACGAGTTCTCGCGCCTGCCGGCGAATACCTTCGTCGTCCGCGCGGCCGACGTCGAGGACGAGAGCAAGCGCGAGC
>SLRI01000153.1 GCA_007131045.1 Rhodospirillales bacterium | reverse complement strand
CGGCGCCGCCTGGGCCGGTGCCTTCAGCTGCGTCTCGGTCGGCGCTCCGCTCGCGGCGGGCCGTCCGGTCGGCGCGCGCCGGCGCTTGACCTCGACCGCCACGGCCTTGCTTCGGCCGTGGCTGAAGCTCTGCCGCACGGTGCTCTGGTCACCGGCCTTCTTGAGCTCGAGGCGGCCACCGGCCGTGCCCTTGCCGAGCTCGATTCGCGTGTTTCTGTCTTGCCCTTTGGCGTCGCTCATCTTGCTCGTCACGTCCCTTGCTGCTCGTCCACGCTGCCCTTGCCGTCGCTCGACGACGGCTGCCGGAAGCCGCTCAGCTTCACCGCATCGTCCACCAGGCGCGTGGCCAATCTACCGTTTTTGATCCAGGCATGCACGACCGCATCGCGGCCGATCGCCCGACCCAATTCCTCGCGGGTGAAGAGCGCCACGACCGGTCGCTCGCCCTGCTTCGCCCGCAGCTTCTCCCGGCCGTGCCGGGCAGCGTCGGAGGCCTCGAGCAGCACGCCCGCGGCACCCGAGGCCAGCATCGCCGCGACCTGATCGAAGCCGCTGACCAGCTCACCCGCCCGCCTGGCCAGCCCGATAGCATCGAGGCAGCGCTGAACCAAGAGCCGCTCGAGCAGTGCCGAAAGATCCGCCGGCACCGTGACCGGGCCGCCCGCCTGGCGATCGAACGCCCGCTTCTTCACCGCCCGGGCGACGCTTGCCGCATCCGCCTTGACCCAGAAGCCCCGCCCCGGCAGTCGGCCCGCGAGGTCGGGGACCAGCCGCCGCTCGGGATCGACCACGAAGCGCAGCATGTGCCGGCTGTCGCCGCTCTCGCGGCTCGCCAGGTCGCGCCGCGCCGGCCCGGTGACCGGCTCGGCCGCGGGTTCGTCGTCGGCCTGCAGCGGGAGGTCACGGGTCACGGGTAGCATGGCCGGGCCATTGGTCAGGGTATCGGCGGTCGGGGCAGGGGCGGTCGGGGTAGCGGCGGTCAGGGTAAAAGCGATCAGGATATGGTCTCCGGGCGTTCTTCGCTGGCGTCCTCGCTCGCCGCCTCTTCCTCGCCTTCCGGCTCGGCCTCGATCCAGCCGAGCACGAGGCGCGCCTGGAGGATGAGGTCGCCGGCGGTGGCTTCGTCCATCGCGACCTCGCCCTCGAGCATCTCGACCAGCTCGTCGCCGGCCAGATCGGCGAAGTCCTCGAGGGTTTTCACGCCCCGCTTGGCCAGCGCCACCTTGGTCTTGAGGTCGGCGAGCGGGAAGTCGCGCAGATCCTCGGCGACGCCGAGTGTCTCGACCTGCTCGGCCAGCAGCTGTTCCTGCTCGTCCAGATAGGCCTGGGCGCGTTCCTTCAAGGCCTCGGCGATCTCCTCGTCGAAGCCCTCGATGCCGGCCAGCTCGTCGACCTCGCTATAGGCCACGTCCTCGACCGTGCTGAAGCCTTCGGTCGCCAGCAATTGCGCGATCACCTCCTCGACGTTCAAGGTGTCGATGAACAGCTCGGTGGCCTCGCTGAACTCGCGGTTGCGGCGCTCGCTGTCTTCGCCCTCGGACATGATGTCGATGTCCCAGCCGGTGAGCTGGGCTGCGAGGCGCACGTTCTGGCCGCGCCTGCCGATCGCGATGTGCTGCATGTGGTCGGGCACGATGACCTCGATCCGCCGGCCTTCGGGGTCGAGCACGACCTTGGAGACCTCGGCCGGTGCCAGTGCGTTGACCACGAAGGTGGCGGGATCGGACGACCAGGGGATGATGTCGACCTTCTCGCCGGCGAGCTCCTGGACCACGGCCTGGACACGGCTGCCGCGCATGCCGACGCAGGCGCCCACCGGGTCGATCGAGCTGTCCTTGGAGAGGACGGCGATCTTGGCCCTCGAGCCCGGGTCGCGGGCCACTGACTTGATCTCGATGATGCCGTCGTAGATCTCCGGCACTTCCTGCTCGAACAGCTTGGCCATGAATTGCGGGTGGGTGCGCGAGAGGAAGATCTGTGGTCCTCGGGTCTCGTGCCGGACGTCGTAGAGATAGGCCCGGATGCGGTCCTTGTTGCGGAAGCTCTCGCGCGGGATCAGGTCGTCGCGGCGGACGATCGCCTCGGCCCGGCCGAGCTCGATCAGGACGTTGCCGTGCTCGGTCCGCTTGACCTCGCCGATCACCACCTCGCCGATCCGGTCCTTGAACTCGTTGTACTGGCGCTCGCGCTCGGCATCGCGGACCTTCTGGACGATCACCTGCTTGGCACTCTGTGCGGCGATCCGGCCGAGGTCGATCGGCGGCAGCGGGTCGAGGATGAGGTCGCCTTCCTGCGCTGCCGGGTTGCGGTCGCGGGCCGCATCCAGGCTGATCTGCTTGGCGAAATCCTCGACCTCCTCGGCCACCTCGAGCTGGCGGAAGAGCTTGATCTCGCCGGTCTTGCGGTCGATTTCGGCGATGATCTCGTGCTCGAGGCCGTATTTCTTGCGGGCCGCGGTCTGCACGGCCTGCTCGAGGGCCTCGATCACCTCCACGGGATCGATACCCTTCTCCTGGGCCACGGTCTCGGCGACCCGCAACAATTCGGCCCGCCCCATTCCGGCGCTGAGCTCCATCCGCCTACTCCCTTGCCTCGGGCGCGCCGCTGTCGCCCTTCAGGGCGGCCGCGATCAGCGCGTCGGTCAAAACCAGTTTGGCCTTCCTGATCCGGGCGAACGGCACCCGCCATTCGGCCTCGTCGATCAGGATCACCACGTTCTCTTCCGCATCGAGACCCTCGAGCTTGCCCATGAGGCGCTTGCGCCCCTCGTGCGGCTGGTCGAGCTCGGCCCTGATCTCGTGGCCGGCGAAGCGGACGAAGTCGGCGGCACGAACCAGCGGGCGATCGATCCCGGGCGAGGAGACCTCTAGCGAGTAGGCCCCCGGGATCGGGTCCTCGACGTCGAGCACGGCCGAGATCGCGTGGCTGATCTCCGCGCAATCGTCGACGGTCATGCCGGCCGCAGGGTCCAGCGGCTCGGCCATCACCTGAAGCGTGCGCCGCTGGCCGCCGGTCAGCTGCACCTGCACCAGGTCGAATCCAAGGTCGTGCAGCGTCGGCGCCAAGAGCGCGGCGATGTCGTCCAGTGTCGATCCAGCCTGTTGTATCGTCATTCCGAAAGCGTCGTCTTCCCGTCCGTTGTTCGTAGAACTCGCCCGGCGTCGCTGCTGCGGTCCGGTCGAAGAACCCGGGGTGCCGCGAACCGCAGCGCCAAAACAAAAAAGAGCGGGCCGAGACCCACTCTGCTTCGAAAGCCGAGATTTCGTTATCTTATGGGGTCAATCGCCTCGCGATGCAAGCTTATCGGTGCTCGGCTGCCGACGGAATCGCAAGAACACCGGCCGTCTGCCGGCGGCGATGGCCTTTTCCTCGTAGCGGGTCGGTGGCCAGTCGGCCGGCCGCTGCCGCCAATCGCGCGGTCCCGTCACCTGCCACTCGAGCCGCGGCTCGCCGAGCAGGCAGGCCAGGATCCAGCGGCGGTAGCCCGGATCGTCGGTGGCGATGCGCAGTTCGCCGCCGTCGGCCAACAGGTCGGCGAAGCGGGCCACGGTCGCGGCATTGATGATGCGCCGCTTCCAGTGGCGTTTTTTCGGCCAGGGGTCGGCGAACAGCACGAAAATCCGCTCGATGGAGGCAGCCGGCAGCCGCTCGAGGAGCAGGCGGGCGTCGTCGACGAAGAGGCGGATGTTGACGAGCTCCTGCGCCTCGATGTCGCGCAGGAGGCGGGCGACGCCGTCGAGATAGGGCTCGACGCCGATCAGCCCGACCTCGGGGTTGGCGGCGGCCTGCCAAGCCAGGTGCTCGCCGCCGCCGAAGCCGATCTCGAGCCAGATGCGCGGCCGCGGCGGGGTGAACAGGGCGGCGGGGTCGAGCTCGCCGGTCGGGGGCAGGGTCAGCCCGAGCTCGGGCAGCAGCCGGTCGAGCCGGTCCTTGGCCTTTTTGCCGAGCCCGGGGCCGCTCTTGCGGCCGTAGAGAACGCGCCGGGGCCGAGCGGCGGGCTCGGCCCCGGCGTTCAGGGGGTCGCTCGGCGCCTCAGTTGAAGGCGCGTCGGAGGTCGTCGGCGAGATCGGTCCGCTCCCAGGAGAACCCGCCGTCCTCGGTGGCGGCGCGGCCGAAATGGCCGTAGGCGGCGGTGCGGGCGTAGATCGGCCGATGCAGGTCGAGCCGGCGGCGGATGCCGCGCGGGCTGAGGTCGAGATCCATCATGATCTCGGCGAGCCGCACCTCGTCGACCTCGCCGGTGCCGTCGGTGTTGACGTAGATCGAGAGCGGCTTGGCGACGCCGATGGCGTAGGAGAGCTGGATCAGGCAGCGCTTGGCGAGTCCGGCCGCGACCACGTTCTTGGCGAGGTAGCGGGCGGCGTAGGCGGCCGAGCGGTCGACCTTGGTCGGGTCCTTGCCGGAAAAGGCGCCGCCGCCGTGCGGTGCGGCGCCGCCGTAGGTGTCGACGATGATCTTGCGGCCGGTAAGCCCGGCATCACCGTCGGGCCCGCCGATGATGAACTGGCCCGTGGGGTTGACGTAGAACTCGTCCTCGGGCGGCATCCAGCCCTCGGGCAGCACCTTTTGCACGACGCCGCGGACGATCTCGCGCACTTGCGCGGTCGAGGCGGATTGCTTGTGCTGGGTCGAGACCACGAGCGAGGTGCAGGCGACGGGCTTGCCGCCGGCGTAGCGCAGCGTCACCTGGCTCTTCGAATCGGGGCCGAGTTCCGGCATCTGGCCGGCGTGGCGGGCCTCGGCCATCAGCTGCAGGATCTGGTGCGCATAGGTGATCGGCGCCGGCATCAAGACGGGGGTCTCGTCGCAGGCGAAGCCGAACATGATGCCCTGGTCGCCGGCCCCCTCGTCCTTGCCCTCGCCGCCGTCGACGCCCATCGCGATGTCGGTCGACTGTTCGTGCAGCCAGACATCGATATGCGCGTCGCGCCAGTGGAAGCCCTCCTGCTCGTAGCCGATCGCCCGGACCGCCTCGCGGGCGACGCAGCGGACGTGGTCGTGGGTGATCCCGGCGGGCCCCCGGACCTCGCCGGCGATGACGATGCGGTTGGTGGTGGTCAGCGTCTCACAGGCGACCCGGGCATTCGGCTCGGCCGCCAGATAGGCGTCCACCACCTCGTCCGAGATGCGATCGCAGACCTTGTCCGGATGGCCCTCGGAGACGGATTCGCTGGTGAACAGGTAGTCGTTGGCGACCATGAGCCGTCTTCTCCGATTGTTGGGAATGGCCGTGTTCTGGCGCCGAAGCGCCGTCTCTTCAAGTGCGGATCTGGCCCGAACCGCGTCAGTTAGCCGGCGATTATGCCACCAAGTTAATGAAGTACGACGCTTTTTTGCTTTTTTACGACATCAGGTGTCGGCTGCAAAAAAGTTGCGGCGGCGGGCCAGCAACTCCGCACCCAGGGCCGAAAGGGCGCCGAGCAGCAAGATGATCGCAGCACCCCATGGTAGGTGCGTCGCCGGTGGCGGCGTCGCCAGGGCGCGCGGCAGCGTGACATCGAGGGTGCCCATTGCCCCCAGCGGCAACAGGGCCTGGGTCCGGCCCTTGGCGTCGGTGACCAGCGAGATGCCGGTATTGGCGGCGCGGACCAGCGGCAGGCCGGTCTCGACGCTGCGCATCCGGGCCATGGCGGCGTGCTGGTAGGGGCCGGAGGAGATGCCGAACCAGGCGTCGTTGGTGACGTTGACCAGCCACTCGGCCCGGCCGGTGCCGTCGGTGGCGTGGCCGGCGAAGGCCGCCTCGAAGCAGACCAGCGGGCTGAACGGCAAGAGCCCGTCCGCCGCGATCGTCGTCCGGTCGGCACCGGCGGTGAAATCGACGCTGCCGACGGCCAGCGCCTCGAGCCCGAGCCGGCCGAAGAGGACGCGAAACGGCAGGTACTCGCCGAACGGCACGAGGTCGACCTTGTCGTAGCGCGCCAGGATCTCGCCGTCGGCGGCCACCGTGTAGACGCTGTTGTGGAGGACGGGCGGGTCGCTTTCGGGGTCGTAGAAGTCGGAGCCGAGGACGACGTGGCCGCCCGGGCGGACGACGCTGCCGACCAGCTCGCGCACGCGGGCGTGCTCCTCGAGCGAGTAGGGCACGGAGCTCTCGGGCCAAACGACGACGTCGGGGACGGCTGCGGACGCGGCGTCAGGGTCGGGCGTGAGCGACAGCTCGAGGTGGCGCTCGAACCAGCGCTGGCGGAGCTCCGGGTCCCATTTGTGGTGCTGGGCGATATTGCCCTGGACGATGCGCACGACCGGGGGCTGGCCGGTAGCGGCGAGCGGCAGGTCGGCGCCGAGCCGCCAGTAGCCGTAGCCGGTGCCGCCGCCGACGAGCATCAGGGCCAGCAGCGCCGGAGTCAGCCTGGCGCCGCCGGTCTCGCGCCAGGCGAGGCCGGCCAGGGCCGCCAGCCAGGCCAGGGCGAAGCTCGCCCCGGTGGTGCCGATAAGGGCCACGAGCTGCAGGGGGGCGTCGTGGGCGGCGAGCGCGATCGACAGCGGATTCCAGGGGAACTGCACGCCCCAGCGGCCGCGCACCAGCTCGCCCACGCACCAGAGCGCGGCGAAGGCGAGCGATGCGGCGAGCCGGCTTCGCCAGCGGACCCCGGCGACGAGGGCCAGCGGCAGCGCGGTGAGGACGGCAAGCACCGCCACCAGGCCGAGCACGCCCGGAACGGCCAGGGCACCGAAGCGCTCGGCATCGGCGAAGAAGGCGATGCCGACCCAGTAGTGACCGGCCAGGTGAAAGCCGAAGGCGAAGAGCCAGGCCGCGGCAAAGCCGCGCCGCCAGTTCCGGGCGTCGAGCAGGGCGAGAAACAGCACCGCCGGGACGAGGACGGCCGGCAGGACGCCCAAGGGCGGCAAGGCCAAGGCCAGGGCGGCGCCGGCCACCGGCATCAGCCAGAGCGACTGCCACCTCGCGCGGCCGACCGCCTGGTCGATCCGGGCCGCCACCGTGCTCAATCGGCACCTTGCCCGGCAAGCCCGTCGCCGGTCGCGCACAGCGTTGCCCTCGGCGGTTTCGGATCACCGTTGCGGGGCTTGATCCAGACCCGCTTGATCCGCCGGGGATCGGCGTCGAGCACGTGAAAGACGAAGCCCGCCGGGTGGTGGACCTCCTCGCCGGCCTCGGGGATGCGGTCGGCCATGGTGACGATCAGGCCGCCCAGCGTGTCGACCTCGTCGCGCTCGTCCTCTACCAGGAGCTGGCAGTCGAGGGCCTGCTCGAGCTCGTCGAGCTCCAGCCTGGCGTCCGCCTCGAAGCCGCCGTCGCTGCGGCGGACCAGCTGCGCCGGCTCCTCGGCGGTGTGCTCGTCGTGGATCTCGCCCAGAAGCTCGACCACCAGGTCCTCGACGGTGACCAGCCCGTCGGTGCCGCCGAACTCGTCGACCACGGCGACCATGTGGGTCTGGCTGCGGCGCAGCTCGAGCAGGAGGTCGAGCACCCGCATCGACGGCGGCACCACCGGCACCGGGCGCATCACGGCGGCCAGCTCGAAGCGCTCGCCGTCGCCCCAAAACGGCAGCAGGTCCTTGATGTGGACGAGCCCGACCACGTCGTCGAGGGTCTCGCGGTAGACCAAAAGGCGCGAGTGGCCGGCGGCCTGCATCGCGGCCACGATGTCGCCGAGCGAGGCGCCGAGCTCGATCGCGCGGATGTCGGCCCTGGGCACCATCACGTCCTCGACCCGAAGCTCACCGAAGCTCAAGGCATTGAGCAGGAGCTCGCGTTCCTCAGCGGTGAACTGCTCTGGGCCGGTCTCGGTGTCCGGCTCCTCGAGCAGGTCCTCGAGCGTCTCGCGCAGACCACCGTTGTGGTTGTCGCCGGTGGCGAGCTCGCGCAGCCGGCGGAGCAGGCCTTCGAGCATCGACGGGCTGGCCTGCGGGGTTCGGGCGAGCTGCCTCATCGGCGGGCTCCCGTGAGTGCCGGCTCTGGCGCGCTCTCGGCATGAGGATCGGCATAGCCGAGCCCGGCCAGCAGCCGGGTTTCGAGCGCTTCCATGGCCATGGCCTCGGCCTCGTCGACGTGGTCGTGGTCGAGCAGATGGAGGGTGCCATGGACGATCAGGTGGGCGAGATGCGCCTCGACGGTGCGGCCGAGCTCGCCCGCCTCGCGGGTCGTGGTCTCGAACGCAATGGCGATGTCGCCGAGCAGCAGCGGCTGGCCCGGCAGGCGCGGTGCCCCCGGGTCGTTGCCCGGAAAGGAGAGCACGTTGGTGGGCGCGTCCTTGCCGCGAAACTCGCGGTTCAAGACGCGCAGCTCGGCGTCGTCGGTCAGCCTGATGCCGAACTCGAGCGCGCCGTCGAGCGGCTCGGGGCTGGCGGCGAGTGCCGCGATCGCGACGTCGCGCACGAAGGTCTCGGGATCGGTGACGGTCGTGCGCCAAGCGCCATTGCCGACCGCCACCTCGATAGATGGGCTACTGTCACTGTCCATTGTGGTTGCGTCGGCGCCGGCCGGGCGCCATCGATCTCCTCTGTACCGGGTTCAGCTCAGAGACGCCGGCGGCCGCACCGGTGTCTCGTTTTCGTAGGCTTCGACGATCTTGGTCACCAGCGGGTGGCGGACGACGTCGGAGCGGTCGAAGCGCACCGTCGCCACCTCGCCGATCCCCTGCAGCTTGCCCACCGCATCGGCGAGTCCCGAGGGCGCGCCGGACGGCAGGTCGATCTGGGTCGGATCGCCGGTGACCACCATACGTGAGCCCTCGCCGAGCCGGGTCAAGAACATCTTCATCTGCGAGGGCGTGGTGTTCTGCGCCTCGTCGAGGATGACGAAGGCGTGGCTGAGCGTGCGGCCGCGCATGAAGGCCAGGGGTGCTATCTCGATCTGGCCCTGCTCGATCCGGGTCTGCAGCTTGCCCTCGGGCAGCATGTCCTGCAGCGCGTCGTAGAGCGGGCGGAGATAGGGATCGACCTTCTCCTTCAGGTCGCCGGGCAAAAAGCCCAGTCGCTCGCCGGCCTCGACCGCGGGGCGCGAGAGGATGATCCGCTCGATCCGCCGCTGGCGCATGAAGGAGACGGCGGCGGCGACCGCGAGATAGGTCTTGCCGGTGCCGGCGGGGCCCAGCGCGAACACCAGGTCGCGTTCTTCGAGCGCCTTGAGGTAGGCGGCCTGGTTGGGCGAGCGCGGGCTGATCGAGCGCCGGTCGGTCCGCACCTCGTGGGCGAAGCCGGCCCCGTTGCCGTTGCCATTGCCGCGGATCATGCGCAGAGCGGCGTCGACATCGTCGCGGCCGACCTCGCGGCCGCTCTTCAACTGGGCATAGAGCCGGTCGAGGACGGCGGCCGCCGTTTCGACCTCGGCGTCGCTCTCGCCCTGGATGAAGATCTCGTTGCCGCGGGTGACGATGCTGACCGTGAGCTTCTGCTCGATCCGCGCGATGTTGACGTGGTGCTGGCCGAACAGGGCAGCGCAGGTCGCGTTGTCGTCGAAGCGGACCCGATGGCTCGAGCCCTGGAAGTCGGCGAGCGGGGCTATGGTGGTCAGGCGAACGTCTCCTCGGGCTGGGCGGGACCGCGGGCGCTGCCCTCGGTCGCGCGAGTGTACGGGTCGTCGGCGGACGGCTGATCGGCGGCCGGGTGGTCGGCGAGCCGTCCCGCGAGGCTGTGCGGGAAGGCTTCGGTAATCGCCACGACCTGCATCGTACCGAGCATCGATGACGGTGCGTCGACATGCACCGCCTGCAGGTAGGGTGTCCGGCCGACCAGTTGGCCCGGATGCCGGCCCGGCCGCTCGAACAGCACCGGCAGGGTCAGCCCCACGGTTTTCGCGATGAAGGCCG
This sequence comes from Rhodospirillales bacterium, assembly GCA_007131045.1. Classification (GTDB taxonomy): domain Bacteria; phylum Pseudomonadota; class Alphaproteobacteria; order Geminicoccales; family Geminicoccaceae; genus SLRI01. The sequence continues at coordinate 4,945 of SLRI01000153.1, read as the reverse complement.
CGGCTTGCGCCTCGAGCAGCGTCTGCAGGCGCGCCAGCCGCTCGGCGCGCACGCTGTCCTTCACCTGCTGCGGCATGACCGCCCCGGGCGTGCCGGGGCGCGGGCTGTACTTGAAGGAGAAGGCCTGGGCGAAGCCGACCCGCCGGACGAGATCCATGGTGGCCTCGAAATCGGCGTCGCTCTCGCCCGGAAAGCCGGTGATGAAGTCCGACGAGAGCGCGATATCGGGGCGCACGGCGCGCAAGCGCTCGACGATCCGCTCGAAGTCGGCCGCGGTGTAGCCGCGGTTCATCGCCTGAAGCACGCGGTCCGAGCCCGACTGCACCGGCAGGTGGAGGAACGGCATCAAGGCCGGCACCTCGGCGTGGGCGTCGATCAGCTCGTCGTCCATGTCGCGCGGGTGCGAGGTCGTGTAGCGCAGCCGCCAGAGCCCGTCGATGGCGGCCAATTCACGGATCAGCCGGCCGAGGCTCCAGGGCCGTCCGTCCGGGCCATCGCCGTGATAGGCGTTGACGTTCTGGCCGAGAAGGGTGATCTCGCGCGCGCCCCTGGCGACGAGCTGCTCGGCCTCGGCGAGCACGGCAGCTACCGGGCGGCTCTCCTCCGCGCCACGCGTATAGGGCACGACGCAGAACGTGCAGAACTTGTCGCAGCCCTCCTGGATGGTGAGGAAGGCCGAGATCGGCGACGGCTCGGCGCTCACCGGCAAGAGGTCGAATTTGCTCTCGACCGGAAAGTCGGTGTCGAGCTGGCCGCCTTTGTCGCGGGTGCGCCGGGCGAGGAGCTCCGGCAGCCGGTGATAGGTCTGCGGCCCGACCACGACGTCGACGAAGGGGGCGCGCTCGAGCATCGCCCGGCCCTCGGCCTGGGCGACGCAGCCGGCGACCACGAGCTGCAGATCGCCGCCCCCGGCCGCTCGCCGCTCCTCGCGCACGAGCCGCAGCCGGCCGAGCTCGGAATAGACCTTTTCGGCGGCCTTCTCGCGGATGTGGCAGGTGTTGAGGATGACGAGGTCGGCTGCCGCCGGATCGGCCACATGGGCATAGCCGTGGCGGGCCAATAGGCCGGCCATCCGCTCGCTGTCGTAGACGTTCATCTGACAGCCGTAGGTCTTGATATGAAGCTTTTTCGGCAAGGATAGGGGCTCGGTCGGGGCGTCCGTTAGGGTCGAGGCGGCAGCTGGTCGGGTGTCGTCCGGCCGGCCTGATGTTGTCGGTGCCGGCATCGTCTCGGGGGCCCTCATGTAGGGAACGAACCCCTGGGCACAAGCATGGTGGCTGGCATGGTGGCTGGCGAGACGTCAGAGCGTGCCGACGGCTCGTGGCGATCGGCCGTTCTGTTCAGCAAGACACCTCGACGATCTCCGTCATTTCCCTTCCCTATCGGGCCTTTTCGATGGTGGCCCAGACCATCAGCGATAGCCGAGGACGGGGGCCCCGTCAAATGCCTCGGGATCAACGCCGAGTGTAAACCCGACTTATTGCCAGGAGTTTAACATGAAGGGGTTTTCGATGCAAAAGCGGGCGACGTCGGACGCCGCCCGCTGTTGCACGACGATCATTGCAGCTCGGGGCGCCTCGGGGTCGGGTCGCCGCGATCGAAATCGCGGCAACCGGCACCCGGGCGGCTCGGACGGGCAGTTCAGGAAGCGGCCTTGCGGCCGCGTGCCCGGGGCTTGGTGCCCAGCCCGATCTTCTTGGCGAGGCTGCTGCGCTGCTCGGCATAGGCCGGGGCGACCATCGGGTAATCGTCGCTCAGCCCCCAGCGGCGACGATAGTCGTCCGGGGTCATGTCGTAGCGCGTCTTGAGATGCCGCTTGAGCATCTTCAGCTTCTTGCCGTCCTCGAGGCAGATCAGGTGATCCGGCTGGATCGACTTCTTGATCGGCACGGCCGGCACCGGTTTCTCGGGCTCGGCCTCCGGTTGCGCCTGGCCCTGCTCGGCCAGCCCGGTGTACACGAGCCGGATGAGCTGGGGCAGGTCGCTGACGGCGACGGTGTTGTTCGAGACGTGCGAGGCGACTATCTCGGTAGTCAGCGACAGCAGCTCATTCTGGCTCAATTGTTCGGTCATTCTCTGGTTGTCCTTTCGCCGAAGCATAGAAAGCTATGACGGGCGAAATATATTTATCCAGGCAGGGGATGCAAGAGGCATCTTCGGGTTTTTCGAAGTTTCCGGCGGGGCTCAGCAAAAAAGGAACAAGTACCGGCATGAAGGCAGATGCGGAGTTGGACATCACCCAGGAAAGCTGCCCGATGACGTTTGTCCGCACCAAGGTGAAGCTGGAGACGATGCGGGCGGGGGAACTGCTTCGGCTGCGGTTGCGCGGCGGCGAGCCGCTGGCCAACGTGCCGCGTGCCGTGCTCGACCATGGTCACGCGGTATTGCGCACGGAACCGCTGGCCGACGAGGTCTACGTACTGTGGATCGAGGTCAGGGGCTAGCTTCGGCCGCCGCCTCGGCAGCGCTGCTCGCCAGGGCGTCGATCAGGTCGGCGCGCATCGTGTAGGCGTGCATCCGGGTCCCGTCGGGCCTCGCGTAGTAGTCCGGGCGGGTGCCGACCCGGCTGAAGTGAAAGCGTTCGTAGAGGGTCTGGGCCGAGAGGTTGTCGATCGCGACCTCGAGGAACATGGTCCGGGCCCCGGCCTCGAGGCAGTTCTGCATGCTGGTCTGCAGGATCGCCGCCGCCACGCCCCGGCGGCGGTGCGCCGGGATCACGCCCAGCGACAAAAGCTCGCACTCGTCGCGGACGACGCGCAACAGCGCGAAGCCGATGCCGCGCAGGCTGTCGAGCGAGGCGAAGCCGCCGCCGGACTGTCGGGCGATCAGCCCGAAGCCGCCGGGCAGGGCCAGGAGGTGGGCGAGGTCGGCGCGGCTCCAGCCCTCCTCGAAGCAGTGCTTGTGCAGCCGGGCGAGGCGGCCGAGGTCGAAGGCGCCGACCGGCTTGATGGTCAGTTGCGGCTCGCTCTTGAAGGACAGCACCGGCTCAGGTCCCGACGTCGACGAGGGGCCGGCCGGCGCCGGGGCGTGCGTCGGCGCCGCGGGCGTAGCAGGGATGCAGCTCGAAGCCGCCGACGGCGGCACCACCGCGGCTCAGGGCGCGCTCGGCAGCGAGGGCCACGCCACCGGCATCGAGCCGGCCGTCACCGAGGTGCTGCACCGGTTGGTCGAGGTAGGGGAGGAGCCCGGCCGCACCATTGCCGACGAGCCGCACCGGCCCGTCGAGGCGAGCTGCGGCTGCTGCCGGTGCGAGCGCCTGCGGCCGGTCGAGCGGCCGGCCGTCGGCGGCGAAGCGCTGCAGGAACACCTGGCCGCGCCGCGCACCGAGGACGGCGGCGAGCGGCAGCGCTGCTGCGGTGCGGTCGTGCCAGGGCGCGGCCAGGGCTTCGAGGGTGGTGACGGGCATCGTGCGGAGACCCGTCGCCAGCGCCAGACCGCGGGCGGCGGCGAGCCCGGTGCGGATGCCGCTGAAGCTGCCGGGGCCCACCGTCACCGCGAGACCGTCGAGATCGTCGAGTTCGAGGCTCGCCTCCGCGAGCACGGCCTCGATCAGCCGCGGCAAACGCTCGGCGTGGCCAGGGCCATCTTCGGCCACGCGTAGTGCGAGCGGTCGGCCCGCCGCGAAGACGCCGGCCGAGCAGCCGATGCCGGCCGTATCGAACGCCAGAAGCCGCAAGGCTCGTCCCGCCGCCGGTCGAGGGGATGGGCCGTCAGGAGACGGCGCGGACCTCGACCACCTCCGGCACGTAGTACTTCAAGAGGTTCTCGATCCCGCTCTTGAGCGTCACCACCGAGCTCGGGCAGCCGGAGCAGGCGCCGCGCATGTGCAGGTAGACGATGCCACGCTCGAAGCCCTGAAAGACGATGTCGCCGCCGTCCTGGGCCACCGCCGGGCGCACCCGGGTATCGATCAGCTCCTTGATCTTGAGCACCGTGGCGTCGCTCTCGTCGAGGCGGATGCCGTCGTCGATGTCGGCACCCTCGCTCAGGACCGGATCGCCCGACATGAAGTGCTCCATGATCGCTCCCAGGAGGGCCGGCTTGAGCATGTACCAGTCGTCCGTACCTTCCTTGGTCACCGAGATGAAGTCCCGGCCCAGATAGACGCCGGTGACGCCGTCGACGGAGAACAGCCGGGCGGCCAGCGGCGACAGCTCCTCGGCCTTCGCCGGGTCGGTGATGTCGACCACGCCCTCTTCCATCACGGCGCGGCCGGGAAGGAACTTGAGCGTCGCCGGGTTCGGCGTGGTCTCGGTCTGGATGAACATCGGCTCTCCTCCAACCTCGCGGGTCAGTTCTGCAGAATCTGGGTGGTCTCGGTCGGCTGCTGGTAGTGCGCCCGGAGCGGCATGAAGCCCTGCTGCGCCAGATGGACGGGTGCGATCTCGGCGCTCCGGCGGTCGTTCATGACCAGCCAGGGATGGATGTGGTTCACCTGGTCGAGCGCGTTCAGCATCGACTCCCATTTGGGGCCGCCGACGCGCTGCTCAATGACCGGGGCGAAATCGTAGTGCAGTTCGCGCAGCACGAGGTGGTCGATGACTGCGGCTGCAACCGCTCGCAAGTCGCCTTGCGGCACCTCGAGGTCGGCGGCGAACGCCGGACCGGCGTGGATTCGATGAGACCAGAAGGCGCCCATCACATGACAGAGGGCGGCCAGGACGATCAGGACGACGCTCGGGCGCCACCGGCGTCGTGCCGGACGCCGCCGGGCCTTCGTCTCGGGCGCCGGATCGGCGTCGCTCGCCTTTCGCAATCCCTCGGCCGCCATGGTGGACACCCCCCGCAGTCTCGGCGCAAGGTGGCATTGCCGGCGAGCGAGGGCAAGCGGCTGTCCGCCGCAGTACGGGCTGCGGCGGATGCGGCGGCGGTGAAGTGGTGCCGGGCCGCTTGCCGGACGGGGGCTGGGCCGGACGGGGGCTGGGCCGGACGGGGGCTGGGCCGG
>SLRI01000368.1 GCA_007131045.1 Rhodospirillales bacterium | reverse complement strand
GCGCCTCGCCAGCCTGGTTGCGGCATGGGCGTCGTCTCGGGAAAAGCAGGCTTGCCGAGCCGTGCGAAAACACGCTGGATACCCGCCCGCCCGAACCGGATCAACCATCATGCGCCTGGGAATCGATACCGGCGGCACCTACACCGATGCCGTCCTCTTGGCCGCGGGCGATCGGGCTGCGGGCGATCGGGCCGCGGGCGATCGGGTCGTCGCCACTGCCAAGGCGCTGACCACGCCGCACGATCTCTTCCTCGGCATCGCCGAGGCCGTTGCCGCGGTGTTGCGCGAGCAGCCGGCCGAGACGCTGCGCGCCATCGGCCTGGTCGGTCTTTCGACGACGCTGGCCACCAACGCGCTGGTCGAGGGCCGGGGCGGGCGGGCCGGACTGGTGCTGATCGGCATGGGCCGGGACAGCCTCGCCCGAGGCGGGCTCGACCGGGCGCTCGACGGCGCACCGGTGGTCCACGTCGCGGGCGGCCATGATGCCTTCGGCAAGGAGCGCTGCCCGCTCGATCTGGCCGCCCTGGATGCGGCCCTCGAGCGGCTGCGCGGCCAAGTCGACGGGCTCGCCGTCACCGCGGCGTTCGCCGTCCGCAACCCGGCGCACGAGCATGCGGCAGCGGCCCGGATCACGGCGGCCACGGGGCTGCCGGTCACCCTCTCTTCCGAGCTCACCAGCCGCCTCGACGCGCCGCGGCGGGCGCTCACCACCTTCCTCAATGCCCGGCTGATCCCGTCGATCGCGGGCCTGATCGACGCGGTCGAGCGGCTCCTGGCCGAGACCGGGATCGAGGCCCCCTTGATGGTGGTGCGCGGCGACGGGGCCTTGATGGCGGCCGCGGTGGCACGCGCCCGGCCGGTCGAGACCATTCTCTCCGGCCCTGCCGCCAGCGTGGTCGGCGCGGCTCGTCTCTCCGGCGCGCTGCGGGCGATCGTCAGCGATGTCGGCGGCACCACGACCGATATCGCCGTCCTCGAGGCCGGCCGGCCGCGGCTCGCGGCCCGGGGTGCCAGGGTCGGCGGCCATCGCACCATGGTCGAGGCGATCGACCTCTCGACCAGCGGTCTCGGCGGCGACAGCGAGGTCGGCAGGGACGCTGCGGGCGGGCTCACGCTCGGGCCCCGGCGGGTGGTGCCCGTGGCGCTTCTCGCCCGGCAGCACCCGGCCATGCTCGAGCTCCTGAACAGCCAGGTCGAGCGCGGCTTCACGCGGCCCACCGACGCCCGCTTCGCCCTGCTCAGCGGCCCGCCGCCGGTGCCGCAGAGCCTCGGCCGCAGCCAGCAGCGCCTCCTGCACCTGCTCGAGCCCGGGCCGCTGCCGCTCGAGACCGTGGTCGATCGCGAGCATCTGGCGATCCCGCTCGACAGCCTGGTGCGCCGCGGCGTCGTTGCCATTGCCGGCTTCACGCCCAGCGACGCCGCCCACGTGCTGGGCCTGCAGAGCGGCTGGAGCCGGCCGGCGGCGGCGCTCGCAGCGAACCTCGAGGCACGCAAGGCCGGCGATGGCGACGCCGAGGCGCTGGCGGCCGAGATCCTGGAACTCGCCCGGCTGCTGAGCGCACGAGCCCTCGCGGCAGCCGCCTGGGAGGCCTCGGGCGGCAGCCCCGAAGCCTTCGCCCGACTGGCCGAGGAACCGTTGTTCGCCCTGGCCCTCGACCGCGGTGATGGCGACGGCGATGCGGGCCGACCGCTGAACCTCGGCTTGCGGCTCGACCGCCCGGTGGTCGCGGTCGGCGGCCCGGCGGCGATCTTCTACCAGGGCGTGCCCGAGCGGTTCGGCAGCACGCTCCTGCTGCCCGACCACCACCGGGTCTGCAATGCGATCGGGGCCGTCGTCGGTGAGGTCGTCCGCCATGTCGAGCGGGTCGCCACACGGATCAGCGAGGACCGTCTGGCCCTCTATCTCGGCGAGGAGATCGTCGAGGAAGCCGATCCGGCCGTCGCCCGAAGCCGCCTCGAGGCCGATGCCCGGGCCGCAGCCGACGCCGCGGCACGGGCCGCCGGTGCGGTCGATCCCCTGGTCACCGTCACGATCGAGGAGACCCGGGCGACCCTGGATGCGGGCCACGAACTGGTCGTCGAGATCCGGGTTCGCGCCACCGCCAGCGGCCGTCCACGGCAGACCGGCTGAGATGGCAGCAAGGGGCGTAGCCCCCTGGCGCTTCGCTTGCTAGTGTCCGCCCCGCCATGGCGACCAACCTCCACGAATTCACCGTTTCCGAGCTCGCCTTCTCGCTGAAGAAGACGATCGAGGATTCCTTCGGCCTGGTTCGGGTCAGGGGCGAGATCTCGGGCTTCAAGCGGGCGGCTTCCGGCCACCTCTATCTGGCACTCAAGGACGACAAGGCGGTGTTGGACGGTGTCTGCTGGCGGGGCACCGCGGCCAAGCTGGGGTTTCGCCCCGAGGACGGGCTCGAGGTCGTCTGCACCGGCCGGCTCACCACGTATCCGGGCCGCTCGCGCTACCAGCTGGTGATCGATCACATGGAGCCGGCCGGCGTCGGCGCTCTCATGGCGCTGTTCGAGGAGCGCAAGCGACGACTCGAGGCCGAAGGGCTCTTCGATCCGGCGAGAAAGCGCGCGCTTCCCTACCTGCCCGGCCGCATCGGCATCGTCACCTCGCCCACCGGTGCGGTGATCCGCGACATCCTGCACCGGCTGGCCGAGCGCTTTCCGGTGCACGTCCTGCTCTGGCCGGTGCTGGTCCAGGGCGAGGGGGCGGCCGAGCAGATCGCCGGTGCGATCTCGGGCTTCGGTCGGCTGGCGGGCGAGGGGGCGATCCCGGCGCCGGACGTGCTGATCGTCGCCCGGGGCGGCGGCTCGATCGAGGATCTCTGGGCGTTCAACGAGGAGATCGTGGCGCGCGCTGCCGCCGCCTGCACGATTCCCCTGATCTCGGCCGTCGGCCACGAGACCGACACCACGCTGATCGATTTCGTCGCGGATCGGCGGGCGCCCACCCCCACCGCCGCGGCCGAGATCGCCGTGCCGGTGCGCACCGAGCTCCTGGCCACGCTCTCCGGTCTCGCCGAGCGGCTGCTGCATGCCGGCGAGCGGGGGCTCGACGACCGGCGGCGGCATCTCGATGGCCTGGCGCGCGGGCTGCCGGATCCCGAGGCCCAGCTCCGCTACGCCGAGCAGCGGCTCGACGATCTGGCCGAGCGGCTGCGGCTCAGGACCCCGCTGGTGCTGCTCGAGGAGCGCGCCGAGCGGGTCGCCACACGCCATGACAGGCTGGCCGAGCTCGCCCGCGACGCCTTGCGCGACGCCGGCCGCGGCCTGGAGCGGCGGCCACAGGCGAGCCTGGATGCGGCGATCGCAACCGCACTCGGCGGCTTCGCGCAGAAGCTCGACGGCCCGAGCAAGCTGCTCGAGAGCCTCAGCCATCGCCGGGTGCTCGAGCGCGGCTACGCCCTGGTCCACGGGCAAACGGGGCTGGTCACCACCGCGGCCGCGGCCGGCACCGAGCCCGGGCTCGACATCGAGTTCGCCGACGGCCGCCTTTCGGTCGTGCCGGCCTCGGCCAAACGCCCGGCCAAGACGAAAAGGGCCAGCGCCCCCAAGGCCCAAGGGAGCCTGCTTTGAGCGACCGTCCGCCCTTCGACCGCCCGATCGACCAGCTGCTCGCGGTGATGCGCCGGCTGCGCGATCCCGAGCGCGGCTGTGCCTGGGATATCGAGCAGACCTTCGCGACCATCGCCCCCTATACGATCGAGGAGGCCTACGAGGTGGCCGACGCGATCGAGCGGGGGGCTTGGGGCGAGCTGGCGGGCGAGCTCGGCGATCTTCTGCTGCAGGTCGTCTATCATAGCCGGATCGCCGAGGAGGAAGGGCTCTTTGCCTTCGACGACGTGGCATTGGCGGTCACCGAAAAGCTGATCGCCCGCCACCCGCACGTCTTCGAGGCGGTGGAGATGCGCACGGCGGCTGCCCAGCGCGAGCATTGGGAGGCGATGAAGGCCACCGAGCGGGCAGCGAAAGCCGCCGCCAGCGGCAGCCGGCCCAG
>SLRI01000132.1 GCA_007131045.1 Rhodospirillales bacterium | reverse complement strand
TGCACGATGAGCCAGTTCGTCTTCATCGGCATCCTGATCGCCGAGGCTGGCGGCTTCATCGAGCACGGCCTGCTGCATCAGGTCGTGGCCGGCCTCGTCGTGGTCACCGCCGCGGCCTCGATCATGGCCTATCTCTACTTCGCCCGCTTCGGCGCCGATGCGCTCAGTGTCGACAACTGAAGCACCGCGCCTCCAGCCATGCTGAGCCGGCTCGAGGCCAGCCAGCTGGTCCTCGACCTGCCGTTCGAGCACGGCGACCGACTCGAGGACTTCCTGCGCTCGCCGGCTAATGCGCAGGCGCTCGATGCCGTCCTCGCCTGGCCCCACTGGCCGGCGCCGGCGCTCGTTCTCTGGGGCCCCACCGGCAGCGGCCGCAGCCACCTCGCCCGCATCTGGGCCGCGCGCAGCAACGCCCGCTTTCTCGACGGCAATCGCCTCGGCGCAGCACCGCAAGCCATCGAGGACCTGGGCGAGGCCCGCCACGCGGTGATCGACGATGCCGACCTGGTGCAGGACGATCGTACCCTGCTCCACCTCTATAACCTCATCGCCAACCAGGGCGGCCAGCTGCTGTTGACCGCCAGTGGCCCCGTGGGTGACTGGGGCCTCACCTTGCCGGACCTCCTCTCTCGGCTCCGAACCGCCTGGAGCTGTGCCATCCGCGAGCCTGACGACGCGCTGCTCGCCGCCCTCCTCGTCAAGCAGCTCCAGGACCGCCAGCTCACCGTGCTGCCCGGGGTGATCGCCTATCTGGCGCGGCACATGGAACGCTCCTTCGCCGCCGCAAGGCGGATCGTTCACGAGCTCGACCGCGCCTCGCTCCGCGCCCGCCGCCCGATCACCCTGCCACTGGCCCGCACGGTGCTCGCCGCCGACCAACCGACCACCAACGAAAGCTGAAGCCATGGATTTGAAGATCAGGGGCAAAACCGCCATCGTCTGCGCCGGCAGCAAGGGCCTCGGCCGCGGCTGCGCCGAAGCCCTGGCCGCGAACGGCGTCGACCTCGTCCTCAACGCCCGAGGATCGGAGGCGCTCGAAGCCACGGCCGAAGCGATCCGCAACGCCACGGGCGTCAACGTCACCACCGTCGCCGCCGACATCACCACCGAGGCCGGCCGCCGGGCGGTGCTCGAGGCGGCCCCCACTCCGGACATCCTGGTCAACAACGCCGGCGGCCCACCGCCCGGCGATTTCCGCGACTGGGACGAATCGGATTGGCTCGCGGCGCTTCAGGCCAACATGCTGACCCCCATCGCGCTGATCAAAGCCACGGTCGACGGCATGGCCGAGCGCGGCTTCGGCCGTGTGGTGAACATCACCTCGAGCGCGGTGAAGGCGCCGATCGCCACGCTCGGCCTCTCCAACGGCGCGCGTTCGGGGCTTACCGGCTTCGTCGCCGGCACGTCGCGCGCCTTGGCCGGCACCGGTGTCACCATCAACAACCTCCTGCCCGGCCGCTTCGCCACCGACCGCCTCTGGAGCAATCTCGACGACGTCGCCAACCGCACCGGCCAGAGCCGCGATGTGGTCGAGACCAACGCCAAAAAAGCCATCCCCGCCGGCCGCTTCGGCGATCCCGCCGAGTTCGGTGCCTACTGCGCCTTCCTCTGCTCGGCCCATGCCGGCTACGTCACCGGACAGAACGTGCTGATCGACGGCGGCGCCTACCCCGGAACCTTCTGACCTTGACCCCGATCGAGCGGCTGGCGGGGCTCGCAGCCAAACCCGAGCTCCTGGTCGCCGGGCTGATGACCGGCACCTCGGTCGACGGCCTCGACATCGCGATTTGCCGGATCAGGTCGGCGCTCGATGCCATGCCCGAGCTCGTCCTCGGCCGCACCGTCGATCTCCCGCCCGACCTCCGCCGCCGGCTGCTCGGCCTCAAGGACGATGGCGTGCCGGCGTTGGCCCGCGCTGACCTGGAGCTCGGCCGCTTTCAGGCCGCGGCCGTCGCCGAACTGCTCGCGGAGTCCGGCCTGGGCCCGCTCGAACTCGTCGGCAGTCACGGCCAGACCGCCTATCACGAGCACCGGGTGACGACGCTGCAGATCGGTGAGCCCGCCTGCCTCGCCCAGATCCTCGATTGCCCCGTTGTCAGCGACTTCCGCCGCGCCGATGTCGCCGCCGGCGGCGCCGGCGCCCCCCTCGTCCCGATCTTCGACGACCTCTTCCTGCGCGATCCGAGCGCCACCGTCATGGCGCTCAATATCGGCGGCATCGCCAACTTCACCGTGCTGCCGAAGGACGGTGGCCCGCCCATCGCCCTCGACTGCGGCCCCGGCAACATGATCGTCGACGGCCTCGTCCGCCGCATGACGAATGGCCGGCTGAGCTACGACGCGGACGGTACGTTCGCCGCCAATCGCCGCATCGACCACGACCTTTTGAACGAGCTCGCCGACCACCCGGCCCTTCGGGCCCCGCCGCCGCGCTCCCTCGGCCGGGAAGAATTCGGCGACCACTTCGTCGACAGGCTGCTCGAACGCAAGGCGCCAGCCACCGACGCCGACTGGGCCGAGCTGATCGCGACGGCAACCGCGTTCACCGCCGAAGCCCTGGCCAGAACCTACCAGGCCCACGTCGCTGCCGAGGCCACGGTCGACCGAATCCTGGTCAGCGGCGGCGGCGTTCATAACCCGACCCTGCTCCGTGCCATCGAGCTCCGCCTGCCCGACATCTCAGTCGTCTCCACGAGTGCGATCGGCCTCGATCCCGATTTCAAGGAAGCCATCGCCTTTGCCAGCTTCGCGGTCCTCGGCCTGATCGCCCCACCGATCGACACCACCCGGATCACCGGTGCAAAATACCCGGTCCGACTCGGCAGATTGACCCTGCCTTGAAATCAAGAGAAAGGATGTGGGGAGGCAGCGCCTCCCCACGCCCCACCGTTACTTTTCGGTCTCGGCAGCTGGTTCTGCTGCGCGGCAGTATGACAACTCGAATCCTTGAATAACGATGGGGCGCGGGGAGGATCATCCTCCCCGCATTTATCGAGAATCCGGCGAGACGAGACAGGCGGCGAGCCGCACGGCTCGACGAGAACGCAGACAAAAAGTGCTGCAGGATTAACCAATTCTTCAGCAAGTGCTGCCATCCTCGGCTGGTGAGGTCGGCCTTCGGGCCGGCGTTCGCCCATTGCCGATGGTGAGGTCGCATGTCTGTGCAACGTGGTCGAAGCCCGCTTTTGAAGCGCTTGTCGCTGCTGCTCTCGATGGGCGTTGCCGGCTGTGCCGTGAGCCCCGGCGAGGGGCCGCGCTTGCCCGCAACGGGCGCTGTCGGCACGGCTGCCGAGGCTCGGGTGGAGCGTGGCGCCGACCAATTGGTGCGGATGGGGCAGCGGAGCCTCGCGAGCGGTGATCCGGCGACGGCGACCAGCCTGTTGGAGCAGGCGCTCGCCCGCGATTCCGGCAACCGCGAGGCAGCGCTCCTGCTCGGCTACGCGCATCTCGCCCAGGGCGCGCATCAGGATGCGGGCAGTGCCTTCGGCCGCATCCTGCAACGACATCCGAGCGACCGCGATGCGGGGATCGGCTACGCCAAGGCGATGATCGCGATCGGCCGCAGCGAGGCCGCGCTCGAGCATCTGCAGCCGCTCGCGCGTGGTGCCGACGATGTCGAGGCACTCAATCTGATCGGTGTCGCTTTCGATCTGCAGGGCGAGCATCAGCGCGCCATCGAGGCCTACCGCCGCGCTCTCGCGGCGGACCCCGAAGCGGCCGACGTGACGAGCAATCTCGGTTTGTCCTTCGCCCTCGCCGGCCGCCCCGACGAAGCGGTGGCGACGCTGCGTCCCCTGGCCGAAGGCTATCTCTCCTCCGCCCGCCATCGCCAGAACCTGGCCTTGGCCTACGGCCTCGCCGGCCAGTTCGCCGAGGCCGAGCGCTGGAGCCGGATGGATCTGAGCCAGGCCGACGTCGAAAACAATCTCCGCTATTTCCAGTTGGTCCGTGGCATGGCGCCTGGTGCGGTGCGTAGCGCGGCTTTGCAGCCGAGCTTCACCCGGCC
>SLRI01000285.1 GCA_007131045.1 Rhodospirillales bacterium | reverse complement strand
TTCATGGACCCGACGATCAGCGCCGCCGGCCGTCACCCCGAGATCGCCTTCATGCACGCCTCGGGCTTCAAGACCGCGGCCAACAGCGGCACCTATTTCGGCCGTATGTACGAGGCCCGCTGTCTCGCCGGCATCCTGGCCGGCGGGATGACCGCATCCGGCATCATCGGCTATGTCGCGGCCTTCCCGATCCCCGAAGTCATCCGCCAGATCAACGCCTTCACGCTGGGCGCGCAGAGTCTCGCCCCCGACGTCGAGGTCCGGGTGGTCTGGACCGACACCTGGTACGGGCCCGGGATCGAGCGGGAGGCGGCCGAGCGGCTCTTGGATTTCGGCGCCGATGTCTTGACCATGCATCAGGATTCGCCGGCCGTCGTGCAGGCCGCCGAGCAGCGCGGCCGCTTCGCCATCGGCTTTCACAGCGACATGGGTATGTTCGCGCCGCAAGCGAGCTTGGCCTCGGCCGTCTGGAACTGGCAGCCGCTCTACGAGAAGATCGCGACGGACCTGCACGACGGCAGCTTCCGCCCCGAGCAGCTCTGGTGGGGGCTGGAGACCGGGGTGGTCGATCTGGTCGGCATCAACCCGCTCCTGCCGGGCGAGCTGGTCGAGCGGGTCGAGGCCGCCCGGGAAGCGATCATCGACGGCAGCCTGCGGATCTTCGCGGGCACGATTCGCGACGCCGACGGCGTGGTCCGGGTGCCGTCGGGGCGGGTGCTCAGCGATGCCGAGCTGTTGTCCCTGGACTACTTCGTCCTCGGCGTCCGCGGCGAGCTGCCGACGCCTGCACCGGCGGCCGGCCCGATCAACTGAGCAAACGCCGTCTCGCCTCGCCGGCTTTCGGGTGCTACCCAGGTGCCGGGAACAACGCGCTCGAGGCGGAAAACGTGATCGACAAGCCGTATCTGCTCTTTTTGGGTGACGTCGCCGACCAGCTGGCGGCCAAGACCGCGCAAGGGGTGGTCGATTGGCGGCCGGATGCCGCGCTCGGCCAGTTGCGGCTCGTCGGCTGCAAGGCCGATCTCGGGCTGCCCGAGATGTCGATCGCCGACGCTGCCGCCAAGGGCGCGCGCACCTTCCTCGTCGGGGTCGCCAACTCGGGCGGGGTCCTGCCGGAGCACTGGATCACCACCATCGTCGAGGCGATCGAAGCCGGCATGGACGTGGCCTCGGGCCTGCACATGCGGCTCGCCGACATCCCCGAGATCGAGGCTGCCGCCGGGGCAAAAGGCGTGCGGCTGTTCGATGTGCGCCATCCGACCCGGAGTTTCGCCACCGGCAAGGGGACGCGGCGGCCGGGCAAGCGGATCCTCGCGGTCGGCACCGACTGCTCGTGCGGCAAGATGTACACGACCCTGGCGCTCGAGCAGGAGATGCGCGCCCGTGGCATGAAGGCCGATTTCAGGGCCACCGGCCAAACCGGCATCCTGATCACCGGCGAAGGCGTCTCGATCGACGCCGTGGTCGCGGATTTCATCTCCGGTGCGGTCGAATGGCTCTGCCCGGCCAACGAGCCCGACCACTGGGACATCGTCGAAGGGCAGGGCTCGCTGTTCCACCCCTCCTTCGCCGGCGTCAGCCTCGGCCTCCTGCACGGCAGCCAGCCGGACTACCTCGTCCTCTGTCACGAGCCGACCCGAACCCACATGCGCGGCCTGCCGCACCAGAAGCTGCCCGGCCTCGCCCTTTGCCTGCAGCGGAACCTCGAAGCGGCCCAGCTCACCAACCCGGACGTCCTGGCCCTGGGTGTCAGCATCAACACCTCCGCACTCGGCGATGCCGCGGCCCGCGACTACCTCCAAAAGATCGAGGACGAGCTGCAGCTGCCGACGGTCGATGCGTTTCGCAGCGGCGTGGTGAAGCTCGTGGATGCCCTGGCCTGATGGCCCGGACGCTCGAGGTCGCGGTCGACCGCTTCCCGCTGAAAAAGCCCTTCACGATCTCCAGGGGCTCGGTGAGCGAGCTCGAGGTCGTCACCGCGACCATCCGTGACGGCGCCTGTCGCGGTCGCGGCGAATGCCGACCCTACGGCCGCTACGGCGAAACGGTCGAAAGCGTGGCGGCCGCCATCGAGGCCGCCCGCGGCTTCATCGAGGCGGGCGGCGATCGCCAGAGCCTGTTGCAGAAAATGCCGGCGGGTGCGGCCCGCAACGCCGTCGACGGCGCGCTCTGGGACCTCGAGGCCAAGGCCACCGGGCTCACCGTGCAAGAGCTCGCGGACCTGCCGCCGCCGGTGTCGGCGCTGGTCACCTATACGATCGGGCTCGACACGCCCGAAGCCATGGCGGCCGAGGCCCTGGCCTGCGCGCGGCCGCTCTTGAAGCTGAAGCTGGGCGGCGCAGGAGACCTGGAGCGGGTCGAGGCCGTTCGGGCGGCCGTCCCCGATGTCCGCCTCGTGGTCGATGCCAACGAGGCCTGGACACCCGAGATGGTGGTCGACTGGAGCCCGCGCCTGGCCGAGCTCGGCGTCGAGCTGATCGAGCAGCCGCTCCACGCAGACCAGGACGAAGCCCTCTTCGGCCTCGCCCGCCCGGTGCCGCTCTGCGCCGACGAGAGCTGCCACGGCGCCCTGGACCTGGACCGCCTCGCCCCCCTCTACGACATGGTCAACATCAAGCTCGACAAGACCGGCGGCCTCACCGCCGCGCTGCAGCTCGCCGAACGGGCCGAGGCGGAGGGCCTGAAGATCATGGTCGGCTGCATGATGGCCTCCTCGCTCGCCATGGCCCCCGCCTTCGTCCTGGCCCCCCGCGCCGTCTGCCTCGATCTCGACGCCCCCCTGCTCCTCGCCCGCGATCGACAACATCCGATCCACTATGACGGCGCAATGATGCAGCCGCCGATGCGCGAACTCTGGGGGTAGTGGGGGGAGATAAAGGGGAAGAAGAGCAGGGAGGATGATCCTCCCGGCACCCACCGGGATATTTGGGTTGGTGGATGTCGGGGGGCGCGGCACCCTTGTCCTGGGGTGATCGATGGTGGAGAACGTCGGGAGCGGGAGAAACCGGCGGGTGGTGGCATGTTCGAGATCCTCGCGGCAGCGGTCGGCAGTGGCGTCGCCAAGCATCTGCTCGGGGCTTGGCTCGGTGAGGGCATGCCCAATGCGATCGGCGGCGAGCTCATCGGGGCGCTCGCCGGCCGGCTCGGCGGCCAGCGTCAGGCGCAGCTGGCAGAACGGCAGATCGAAGCGATTCGCGACGCGGTCATCGAGGACCTCGAGAGCTTTCTCCGCAGCGAATCTGGCGCCGCAACCAGCCTGAAGCGCGTTGCCGAAGCGCTCGGCGCCACCCTCGAAGCAGCCCCCACGAGCGCGCTCGTCAGCGGCCGCTTCGAAGCAAGAGCCGTCGCGCGGGAGCTCGCGCGCAAGTGCCCGGCGGCACGCGAGAGCCTCGATCCGACCGATCAGAACCTCTACGACCGCGCCCTCGAAGTTACCGCCGAGACACTCCGCGCAATCGCAGCAGAGCTGCCGAACTTCGAGACCGAGGTCGCGGCCTCGCAGCTCCAAACCCTCGACCGGCTGGCGGCGAACGTCGATAAAATCCTGAAAGACCTCGGCACGATCAAGGCAGACGTCGAGGCAATCCGCGACCGTCCGGCCCGAGAGCTTCGAAGCCACCTACCTCCAGGCGCTCCGAAAGTAGGTCGCCGAGCTTCGCCTCTTCGGCCTGCCACGAGAGGACGACGCCGGCGGCGAGCTCGACCTGGAGATCGCCTATATCCCACTCCGCCTCCAGCATGCGAACGACCGCCTGCCGATCGACCTCGACTACCCGGAAATCCTCGCCCTACTGCCCGCTCTCGGCAATCGTCTGCTGATCGAGGGCGCCGCCGGCTCTGGCAAGTCATCGCCTCGGCGAGAGCCGTGTCGTCGACCACCATCTGGGTGCGGCGTAGAAGGTGGAGCGCGCGATGCCGACAGCCTTCGGCGACGGAGAGGCCGCAGGGCCGGTGATCACGGACATGGGCGCGCTTGGCGGCCGGGGTCCGTGCCGCTGAGCCCCTT
>SLRI01000072.1 GCA_007131045.1 Rhodospirillales bacterium | reverse complement strand
TCGTCACCGTCGAGGAAGGCTCGATCGGTGGCTTCGCCGCCCACGTCCAGCAGCACCTCCTGGAGACGGGCCTGCTCGACGGGGCGCACGCCAGGCTGCGCTCGATGCTGCTCCCCGACCGTTTCATCGACCAGGGCACCCCGGCCGGCCAGCTGGCCGACGCCGGTCTCGATGCCGCGAGCATCGTCGCCAAGGTCAGGGAGACGATCGAGACGATCGAAGCCTATGGCCGCGCGCCAATAGCAGCGACGAGGGAACAAGCCCGAATCTGAGCTCGACCGTGCCCCCGTCGGCGTCAGAGCCTGTCCGCGTTTGACGCTCCGCCTGGTACGTGATACATACCATGAATGATCCAGAGCTTTGCCGACAAGCGGACCAGCCTCGTTTTCGTTGGTCGGGTCGGCAAAGGGATGGATGCCCGCGTAGCACGCGCGGCGCGCCGCAAGCTTCAGCGCCTCGATGCCGCTGTCGATCTGGCCGATCTCCGCGAGCCATCAGAGCCTGTCCGAGAAGTTTTCCATGCATTTCATCGGCTTGCGATCGACCGCCGGCGCGGAGCCGAGCGCAGCCCGATGCCGGGGCATCGAGCAAGCTCGGCGACAAAGCCGGAGCCGATCGCAAGCCGACCGGAGGTGAGCTTGGCAGCGGCACCTGCTTCGTCGTTGATCAGCCGACGATGCGCTGCATCGACGGCTGATCAGCTCCTCGCATTTGCTCACTGCCAAGCTCATGAAATGCATGGAAAACTTCTCGGACAGGCTTTCAGGCAATCGCCTGGAACGCTTGCTCGGCGATCGCGTCGGCCAATGGAGCATCCGGGTCAACGACCAGTGGCGTATCTGCTTTGTCTGGCGGGACGACGGCGCTCATGCCGTCGAGCTCGTGGACTATCACTAGGGTGCCGGACACATGGACCTCTCGGAAAGCTCGATCCGTCGCGCCGACCTGGATGCCGGGCGGGTGGACCTGGATGACGCTAGCGAGCCGGGCACCGGTATCGATGCGCCGATTCCGCCGGGCGAGCACGTGGCCGAGTTCCTCGACGACTACGGCTGGTCGGCGCGTGAGCTCGCTCGTCGCCTGGCCGTGCCGCACAACCGCGTCCTCGCGATCCTCGGCGGTCAGCGGGCAATCAGCGCCGACACCGCGCTGCGCCTCGCCCGCCTCTTTCGCACGAGCCCCGAACTCTGGCTGAACCTCCAGATGCGCTACGATCTCGATCGCCTGAAGGCCGCCGAAGCGACCCGGATCGCGCGCGAGGTCTGGCCCGTCGAGCGCTCGTGACTCACCGTTGCGGCAATCGCCGACCAGACAGGACCCGCCCATGACCGCGCCCCTGACCGCGCCCATGACCCGGCAAGACACCGCCAAGCGGGCTGCTGCCGCTTTCGCGCTCGACCGCTTCGTCGAGCCCGGGATGCGGCTCGGCCTCGGCTCCGGCTCGACCTCGCATTGGATGGTCCGGCTCTTGGCCGAGCGGGTGCGGGGCGGGCTCGACGTGGTCGGGGTCGCCACCTCCGCGGGCACCGCCGAACTCGCCCGGGAGGAAGGGATCCGGGTGCTCGAGCTCGACGAGGTGGACGGGCTCGACCTCACCCTCGACGGCGCCGACGAGATCGACCCGGAGCTGCGGATGATCAAGGGCGGCGGCGCCTGCCTGCTCTGGGAGAAGATCGTCGCTTCCGCCTCCGAGCGGATGATCGCCATGGTCGACGAGAGCAAGACCGTGGCCACGCTCGGCGCCTTTCCCCTGCCCATCGAGGTGATCCGCTTCGGCTGGCGCTCGACCCGAAGGCTGGTCGAGACGGTGCTCGCCGAGGCCGATGTCGACGGCCGGACGATCAGCCAGCGCCACTTGGCGGGCGACCCGCTGCTCACCGACAGCGGCCACTACATCCTCGACCTCGGGCTCGGCCGGATCGGTGATCCCGAGGCGCTAGAGCGACAGCTTCGCCGCATTCCGGGCGTGGTCGAGACGGGGCTCTTTCTCGGCATCGCGCGGGCGATGGTGATCGGACGAGAGGACGGCACGGCACGACTGGTCGAGGGGCCCTGAGAGTCTCGGGATCGCTGGCGTCGCCCGATTTGGTCGCCCGATTGGATCGATGGCAGGGCGCCGCATGGCGGGGTCAGGAGAGCGGGGCGTCTCGAGCTTAAGGTCCTTTCGGGCTGGGCCCGCCTTGGAACGATCAGCCGAGGTAGCCGCGGCGCCGGTCACGCGCGATCAGGGCCGGATCGCGTTTCGCAGGGTCGCCGTAGCCGCCGCCGCCCGGGGTCTCGATGTGGATGGTGTCGCCCGCCGCGATGCGGATATTCTGCGCCTTGGAGAGGTGCGGCGGGGTTTCGATCCGGCCGTCCGCGTAGCGGATCTCGATCCGGTTCGGCGCCCCGTCCGCGCCGCCGAGCGCGCCCTGCGGGCCGAACCGGCCGTGATCCATGACGAAGCTGGCGTTCGCGGTGCCGCGCAGCAGGGTCACGGCGTAGCGCAGCCCCATGCCGCCCCGCTTTTCGCCGGCACCGCCGGAACCTTCCCGCAGGGCGTATTCCTGAAAGAGGATCGGGTATTGCTGCTCCATCACCTCGAGGGGCGCCGATTTGGAGATGCCGATGGTCGAGCAGCCGTAGGAGAGACCGTCGGTCCGGGCATTGCCGCCGTAGCCGCCACCGGTGATGTGGTACATGACGTAGCTGCGGTTGCGCACCGGATCGAAGCCACCGAGCGCGAAATTGCCGGACGTGCCGGCGGGCGCCGCGGTGACCCGGTCGGGGACCGCCTGGACGAGGGCGGCGAAGACCGCCTCGGCGATGCGCTGCGAGACCTCGGCCGCACAGCCCGAGACCGGTCGCGGGTAGGTGGCGTGGAGGAACGTGCCGACCGGGTCGATGATCTCGAGCGGCTCGAACAGCCCGGCATTGATCGGCACCTCGGGCCAGATGTGCTTGACCGCGAGGTAGATCGAGCTGCGCGTCGTGGCGATGACCGAGTTCATCGGCCCCTGGCACGGTGGCGAGCTCGCCGAGAGGTCGAAGCGGAGGGTGTCGTTGCGCTTGGTCACGGTGAGGCGGATGGCCAAGGGCTCGTCGACCACACCGTCGCTGTCGACCCAGGCCGTGCTCGAATAGCTTCCGTCGGGAACTTCCTCGATCTTGGTACGCATCTGCCGGGCGGCGGCGCCGCGCAACTCGGCGATGGCGGCCTCGACCGTCTTGCGGCCGTAGCGATCGAGCAGTGCGGTGAGACGGCGTGCGCCCACCTCGAGGGCCGCGGCCTGGGCCTTGATGTCGCCGATGCGCTGGTCGGCGACCCGGATATTCGACATCACGATGGCATAAATTTCGGGGTCCATCCGGCCCCGCTTGAACAGCTTGACCGGCGGCAGACGCAGGCCTTCCTGCTCGATCTCGGTGGCGCTCGCCGAGAACCCGCCGGGCACCGCACCGCCGATGTCGGGCCAATGGCCGGTATTGGCGAGCCAGCACCAGTGCCGGCCCTGGTAGAAGAAGGGCTTGATGAAGCGCACGTCCATCAGGTGTGTGCCGCCGAGATAGGGATCGTTGACGATATAGACGTCATCGGGTTCGGGGGGTGCCGTCTCGCCGGCGGCGATCTTCTCGATCACCGCCCGGACACTGTCCTGCATGGTGCCGACGAAGATCGGCAGACCCAGCTCGCCCTGGGCGACGAGCGCGCCGTCGGCACGGGCGTAGATGCCGTCAGAGCGGTCGTTGGCCTCGGCGATGACGGGCGAGAAGGCGGCGCGGCTGAAGGCGATGTCCATCTCGTTGCAGACCTGGACCAGACCCGACTGGATCACGGTGAGGCTGACGCGGTCGAGGGTCATGCATCGATCTCCGAAACGAGGGTCGCCGAGACGAGAGTGGCCGAGATCCGAATGGCCGAGACGAGCGCCTGCGGCGATGCCCCGGGCAGCCCACCCTCTCGCCAACGAATAACGTGACATGCGAGCACCGACGAAGCGCCGCGCCGAGCCAACGAGAGATGTGACATGA
>SLRI01000207.1 GCA_007131045.1 Rhodospirillales bacterium | reverse complement strand
GGGTCTTGGTTTTCGCCTGGGCTTCCTTCAGCCGGTCGGTATAGCGCTTGGCATCGCGGAACTTGAGCGGATCGACCGGCACCTTCGGCAACTCGATCCGGGTCCAGCTGCCCTCGTCGAAGAGGCTAGCGAAACGGTAGTCGGGCCCGACCCGCATGTGGTGGCTGCAATGCGGACAGACCCGCTGGTTGGCCTCGAGGTCGCGGTGGAAGATCATCCGCTCGCAGGTCGGGCACTGATGCCAGAGATTCTCCGGCACCTCGGTCTTGCCGGTCGAGCGGACCAGGGCCTGAAAGCGGGGGCGGACGTAGCTCGTGAGCCAGTTCATCGGAGGTCCTGCCGGTTCATGCTGCCCGTGCCCGGCGCACCGCCTGAGCCAGGCCCTCGACCTTGGCATGGAGTGCCCTGGCCAAGCCGCTGGTATCGCCCGATGCGACATGCCGGGCGACCTCGTCGACCAGTGCCGAGCCGACCACGGCGGCATCCGCCAACCTGGCGATCCCGGCCGCCTGTTCGGGCTCGCGAATGCCGAAGCCGACCGCCACCGGCAGGTCGGTGTGCCGGCGCAAGCGCTCGACCGCCGCCCCCACCATGTCGGCGACCGGGGCCGCGGCGCCCGTGATCCCGGTGATCGAGACGTAATAGATGAAACCCGAGGTATTGCCCAAGACCTTGGGCAACCGCTTGTCGTCGGTGGTGGGGGTGGCGAGGCGGATGAAATTGAGACCCCGGGCGAGGGCCGGCAGGCAAAGCTCGGCGTCCTCCTCGGGCGGCAAATCGACCACGATCAGCCCGTCGACGCCGGCCACGATCGCCGCCTCCAAAAAGCGTTCCGGGCCGAACTTGTGGATCGGGTTGAAGTAGCCCATCAGCACGATCGGCGTCTCGCTGTTGCCGTTGCGAAACCGCGCGATGTGGCCGAGCAGACGCTCGAGGGTCATGCCGGCAGCCAGGGCCCGAAGATTGCCCGCCTGGATCGAGGGCCCGTCGGCCATCGGATCGGAGAACGGCATGCCGACCTCGATGACGTCAGCCCCGGCCTCGGGCAGGCCGCCCAGGATCGCCTGGAAGGTCTCGGGATCGGGGTCACCGCCGCAGACGAAGGTGACGAGCCCGGCCCGACCCTCGTCGCGCAAGGCCTGAAAACGCCGATCGAGGCGCGACGCGGTCATCGGTGCAGTCCAAAAAACGTGATGTTGATCAAAGCGTTACACCCATATGCTGGGCCACGGTGCCGATATCCTTGTCGCCCCGCCCACAGAGATTCATGATGATGATCTGGTCCTTGGCCATGCGCGGCGCCTGGCGGGTCACCTCGGCCAGGGCGTGGCTCGGCTCGAGCGCCGGCAGGATGCCTTCGAGCTTGGCACAGAGGGCGAAGGCGTCGAGCGCGTCCTGGTCGGTGGCCGTCGCGATCTCGATCCGCCCCATGTCCTTGAGCCAGGAATGCTCCGGCCCGATGCCCGGATAGTCGAGGCCGGCCGAGATCGAATGCGGCTCGACGATCTGCCCGTCAGCGTCCTGCATCAGATAGCTGCGCATGCCGTGCAGCACGCCGGGCTCGCCGGCGCTCATCGCCGCCGCATGGCGTCCGGTCTCGATCCCGTCACCGGCGGCCTCGACCGCCACGATCCGGACCTCGGGATCATCGAGGAAGGGATGGAAGAGACCCATGGCGTTCGAGCCGCCACCCACGGCCGCGACCAGAAGATCGGGCAGCCGCCCTTCCTTCTCCAGGAGTTGTGCCTTGGCCTCGTGGCCGATCACGCTCTGAAAGTCGCGGACCAGGGCAGGGTAGGGGTGCGGGCCGGCGACCGAGCCGATGATGTAGAAGGTGTCCTCGACATTGGTCACCCAGTCCCGGAGCGCCTCGTTCATCGCGTCCTTCAAGGTCTTCGAGCCCGAGGTCACCGGCACCACCTTGGCCCCCAAAAGCCGCATCCGGAACACGTTGGGTGACTGCCGCTCGATGTCGCGCTCGCCCATGTAGATCACGCATTCGAGGCCGAACCGCGCGGCCACCGTCGCGGTCGCCACCCCGTGCTGGCCCGCCCCGGTCTCGGCGATGATCCGCTTCTTGCCCATGCGGGTGGCGAGCAGGATCTGGCCCACGCAATTGTTGATCTTGTGGGCACCTGTGTGATTCAGCTCGTCGCGCTTGAAGTAGACCTTCGCACCGCCGAGGTGGTCGGTCAGCCGCTGGGCCAGGTAGAGCGGCGAGGGCCGGCCGACGTAATCCTTGAACCAGCTGTCGAGCTCGGCCTGGAAGCCCGGATCCTCCTTCGCCGCCCGCCACGCCTGCTCGAGCTCGAGGATATTGGGCATCAGCGTTTCGGCGACGAAGCGGCCGCCATAGATGCCGAAATGCCCGTCCTCGTCGGGGCCCGCCCGAAAGCTGTTCGGGCGCCCAGTTGTCATGTGGGTGGTCGCTGGAATGGCCGTTGCCATGAATGCCTCGTTCAAACGCTGAGAGAAGCGATGTCGCGTGCCCGTTGCAGCAGCCGGGCTACTCGCTCTGGATCCTTGATGCCGGGCGCGGTCTCGAGCCTGGAGGAGACGTCGACGGCGCGCGCCCCGGTGAGCTCGACCGCATCCTGCAGATTGGCCTCGTCGAGCCCGCCGGCAAGCAGCCAGGGCAAATCGATCGTCCGGCCGGCCAACAACCGCCAATCGAAGGCGAGGCCGTTGCCGCCGGGGATCGCGCCGGGCACCTTCGGCGGCTTCGCATCGAAGAGCAGGAGGTCGGCTGTTTCCCGATAGGCCGCATGCCGGGCGACGTCGCCGTCGTCGGCCACCGAAAGGGCCTTCATCACCCGCCGCCCGGTCAGCACCTTGACCGCGGCGACCCGCTCGGGCGTCTCCTGGCCGTGCAGCTGGATCACGTCCAAGGGCACCCGGGCCAGAACCGCGTCGAGCCACGCATCGTCCGGGTCTACGAACACACCGACCGCCTCGGCCGTGCCCGGCCGGCCCTGAACCAATGCGGCCGCTGCCTCCGGCGAGAGCGCGCGCGGCGAGGGGGGATAGAAGACGAAGCCGAGCCAGCGCGCCCCGCCTTCGATCGCCGCGTCCCGGTCGACCATGCGCGTCACGCCGCAGATCTTGACGTCCACCCGCATCAGCCGGCCTCGAGGTCGAGGGCAATGACGCGGGCCGCGGCCACCGGATCGGCAGCCGCCGTGATCGGCCGGCCGATCACCAGCCGGTCCGCACCCGCCGCCATGGTCTCTCTGGGATCGAGCGTGCGCTTCTGGTCGTCACCGCCCGCCTCGGGCCGCACCCCCGGCACCACCAGCCTGGGCCCGCTGCCGAACGCGTCGCGCATCGCCGCCACCTCGAGCGGCGAGCAGACGATGCCGTGGCAGCCGGCGCGCAAGGCGAGCTCGCCCAGCCTGAGCGCCTGCTCGGTCGCCGTGCCGACCTGGCCCGTGGCCTCGAGATCGCCGCGATCTAGGCTGGTCAGCACCGTCACCGCCAGGACCCATGGCCGCATCTCGCTGTCGTCGGCGATCGCGACCGCCGTCTTCATCATCTCGAGCCCGCCCGCCGCGTGCAGCGTCACCATCGCGACCGGCAACTCGACCACGCCACGCATCGCACCGGCGACGGTATTGGGAATGTCGTGCAGCTTCGCATCGAGAAAGATCGGCAGGCCGAGCTCGCCCATCCGGCGGATGCCCGCCGGGCCCCGGGCGAAGAAGAACTCGAGCCCGAGCTTGATCCCGCCGACATGCGGCGCCACCGACCGCACAAGTGCCTCCGCCCCCTCGAGATCGGGACGATCGACAGCGACGAAAACAGGGTTCTGGAACGACAAGACAGCGGTTTCCTCGGCAACGACGCGCGGCGTTGCGGGCTTATAGCAGCAAGCACGGAGCGTAACCAAGCGATGCGGCGCCACACAGGGGAATCGCACAAGAAAGTTGTAGAATCTTTTTGTGTTAAACTGTGGTCGACTGCCGCCGTCTGAGTCTTCTGGGAGGGCGGCATGGAGAGTTTTCGGGCGTGTTTCGCGGATCT
>SLRI01000663.1 GCA_007131045.1 Rhodospirillales bacterium | reverse complement strand
CGCGCTTTGCCGATGATCTCGACGTCAAGGCGCTCTTCGTCGAGGCGCTCTTGGTGCGCACGCCCTCGGGCCTCTGGGACATCCGGACCGGCGAGCCCGCCCAGGGCGCCGACACGGCCGAAGCCAGAGAAGTGCTGGAGCACGCGTTTGTCTCGGCTGCCTCGGGCGATGCGTCGGCCCGCCGCCACCCGGGGCTCCTGCACATGTATCTGCACCTGATGGAGATGTCGCCACGGCCGGAACAGGCGCTGTGGGCCGCCGACGTCTTGCGCGATCTCGTGCCGGATGCTGGTCATCTGCGGCACATGCCGAGCCACATCGACGTGCTCTGCGGCGATTGGCAGGCGGCGGTGCGGGCCAACGACCGGGCGATCGCCGCCGACCGCAAGTATCTGGAGGCGGCCGGCCCGCTGAACTTCTATTCGCTCTATCGCTGTCACGACTATCACCTGAAGATCCATGCCCTGATGATGCAAGGCCGCGCCGCGGCGGCGTTGGCGACCGCCGACGAAATGGCGACGACGCTGCCGATCGAGCTGTTGCTCATCGACAGGCCGCCCATGGCCGATTGGCTCGAGGGCTATCTCTCGATCAAGCAGCACGTCCTGATCCGCTTCGGGCGCTGGCAGGAGATCATCCTGGCCCCGCTGCCGGACGAGCCCGAGCTTTTCGCCGTCACCACGGCGATGCAGCTTTACGCGAAGGCCGTCGCTCACGCGGCCGAGGGCGATGTCGCAGCCGCGAAGCGTCAGCAGGCGGCCTTTCGCGTCGCCCGGACTATCGTCCCGCCGACCCGCAGCATCGGCACCAGCCCTTGCACCGCCATCCTAGAGGTCGCCGACGCGATGCTCGACGGCGAGCTCGACTATCGGAGCGGCAACCACGCCCAGGCGTTTGCCGCTCTCCGCCGCGCCGTGGTGCTCGAGGATGCGTTGCCCTATGACGAGCCCTGGGGCTGGATGCTGCCCACCCGCCACGCGCTGGGCGCTCTGCTCCTCGAGCAAGGGCATGTGGCCGAAGCCGAGGCCGCCTATCGCGCCGATCTCGGCCTCGATCGATCACTGCCACGGGGCCGCTGGCACCCCGACAATCTCTGGAGCCTGCACGGCCTGCACGAGTGCCTGGCCGCGCGCGGCGATCCGGCGGCCGGCCTCGTCGAGCAGCGCCTGCGCATCGCTCTCGCCCGCGCCGACGTCGCGATCGGCGCGTCATGCTACTGCCGCGGGGCGGCGGTCAGGAACTGACCACCGTGCCGCCGTTCGGGTGCAGCACCTGGCCGCTCATGTACCTGGCGTCGTCGCTGGCGAGGAAGACGTAGCACGGCGCAACCTCGTTGGGCTGTCCCGCGCGCTCCATCGGCGCGCTGCCGCCGTGGCTCGCGACCCGGTCGGCGTCGAACGAGGCGGGGATGAGCGGCGTCCAGATGGGACCCGGCGCCACGGCGTTGACCCTGATGCCGTCCTCGACCAGGGCTTGCGACAGCGAGCGGGTAAAGGCCACGATCGCGCCGCGGGTGGCGCTGTAGTCGAGCAGGTTGGGGCTGCCCTTGTAGGCGGTGACCGAGGTCGAGTTGATGACGCAGGCGCCTTCGCCGAGATGCGGCAGTGCCGCCTTGGTCATGTAGAAGTAGCCGAACACGTTGCTTTTGAAGGTGCGCTCGAGCTGTTCCGCGGAAATCTCCTCGAGGCTCTCGACCGGGTGCTGCTCGGCGGCGTTGTTGACCAGGATGTCGAGCCGGCCGAACTGCTCGACGGTCGTGGCCACCGCCTTTCGGCACACCGACTCGTCGCCGATGTCGCCGGCAACGAGGATTGCCTTCGACCCTTCTGCCTCGACCAGTTCGACCGTTTCCTCGGCGTCGTCGTGCTCGTCGAGATAGCTGATCGCGATCTTCGCACCCTCGCGGGCCATCGCCACCGCCACGGCGCGGCCGATACCGCTGTCGCCGCCGCTGATCAGCGCCACCTTGTCCCGCAGCTTGCCGACGCCCGGGTAGCGCGGCGTGTAGTCCGGTCTCGGGTGCATCTCGTGCTCGAAACCGGGCTGGCGGTCCTGGGTCTGGGCCGGCTGCAACTCGTCACTCATCGCATCGCTCCTCTGGCGAAGTGAGTAAGGGTGGCCTGCAAACCGCCATGCGCGTTGGACGTTCCACGGTTGCGAGCGACCTCCTTTCGACCCGTGCAGCGGGAACCTCGTCACCGGCGCTCTGTTGGCCTCGACGAGGTGATGCCTGAAGCATCGCTCGACCCGCAGGAGGAAACGCATGGCCGTGACCGCAGCAGACCGCCTGGTCGAAACGTTGCTGGACTGGAACGTAGACACGATCTTCGGCATGCCCGGCGACGGCATCAACGGCATCGTCGAGTCGCTCAGGGTACGCGCCGATTCGATCCGGTTCATCCAGGTGCGACACGAGGAATCGGCGGCCTTCATGGCCTGCGCCTACGCCAAGTTCACCGGCCGGCTCGGCGTTTGCCTCGCGACCTCGGGACCCGGCGGGATCCATCTCCTGAACGGGCTCTATGACGCCAAGCTCGACGGCGCGCCGGTGCTGGCGATCACCGGGCTGCAGTACCATGACCTGGTCGGCACCCACACGCAGCAGGATGTGGAGCTCGACAAGCTGTTCATGGACGTCGCCGTCTACAACGCCCGCATCATGGGTGGCGCACACGTCGAGAACGTCGTCTCGCTCGCCTGCCGCACGGCCCTGGCGCGGCGCGGCGTCGCCCACGTCACCATGCCCGTCGACACCCAATCCGAGCCGGTCGCCGAAGACCAGCGCTCCAGCCGCAACGTCCCCGGCCACACCGGCGAGCGCGCAGGCGCAGCGGCTCGGTTGCCGGGCGAGGAGGAGCTGAGGCGGGCGGCCGACATCCTGAACGCCGGCGAGCGCTGCTTCATCCTGGCGGGTCAAGGTGCCATCGGTGCGTCGCAGGCCCTCGAGGCCGTAGCCGATCGGCTGGGCGCACCGGTCGGCAAGCCACTCCTCGGCAAGGCCGCCCTCGCCGACGACAGCCCGTTCTCGACGGGCGGCGTCGGCCTGCTCGGCACCAGGCCCTCGCAGGAGGCGACCGAGAACTGCGACACGCTCCTGATCGTCGGCAGCTCGTTTCCCTATGTCGAGTTCTATCCCGAACCGGGCCAGGCCCGCGCCGTCCAGATCGACCTCGATCCGGCGCGGATCGGCCTGCGCTATCCGGTGGAAGCCGGGCTGGTCGGGGATTCGACGCGGGTGCTGGAGGCGCTGCTGCCGATGCTCGAGGCCAAGGCCGACCGCTCGTTTCTCGAGACGGCGCAGGCGGGCATGACCGAATGGCGCGAGCTGATGCACGACCGAGGCACCCGGCAGGACGTGCCGATGAAGCCGCAGGTGGTTACCCACGAGCTCAACAAGCTGTTGCGCGACGACGCGATCGTCATCACCGATTCCGGCACGGTCACCACCTGGGCCGCCCGCCACCTCGACATGCGCGGCGACATGAAGTTCAGCTGCTCGGGCACGCTCGCCAGCATGGCCTGCGGCGTGCCCTACGCGATCGCAGCGGCGCTGGCGTTCCCGCAGCGGCAGGTGGTCGCCGTGGTCGGCGACGGCGGCTTCGCCATGTTGCTCGGCGAGCTCGCCACCTGCGCCAAGTACAAGCTCGATATCAAGATCATCGTGATCGACAACCGCTCGCTCGGACAGATCAAGTGGGAGCAGATGGTCTTTCTCGGCAACCCCGAATACGGCTGCGAGCTCGAGCCCGTGGATTTCGCCGCCGTGGCGCGCGGCTTCGGGCTCGGCGGGGTGACCATCGAGGAGCCGGGGCAATGCGCGAGCCTGCTGCAGCAGGCGATGCTGATGCCCGGCACCGTGGTGATCGACGCCATCGTCGACACCCACGAGCCGCCGATGCCGCCCAAGGCGACGGTGGCCCAGGGGGCCAAGCTCGCGAAGTCGCTGGCCAGCGGCACACCGGCCGGCGGCAAGATTGCCCGGCGCATCGGCGTGGGCATGGCCAGGGAGATGATCTGAGCAGCCGGCCAGCGG
>SLRI01000364.1 GCA_007131045.1 Rhodospirillales bacterium | reverse complement strand
GAGGCCACCTGGACCTCGCGGGTCAGGCGGGTGAACAGCTTGGCCCGGGCCGCATCCTGGCGACCCTTGCGGTGCATGATGTTCTTGAACTGTGAATGGCCGGCCATGGCCCGTCCTCGTCTCGCCGGAATGCGTGGGGGAAGCGGAAGGGGTCTGCGGCTTCTCGCCTGCGGCAAGGCTCTATCGCAGTTTGCCGGCCGCGCCAAGGAACACCGGGGTGCCGGTGGCGCGAGGAGGTGATGACAATGCCGGTCGGCGGCTGAATTGATGTTTTCTACCATTGCGTTAGATCGATTTTTGCAAGTGCACGGCAAGTCCGTTGCCTCGGGCTGCCGATCGGCCGTCGACACCCCGGAGCACTGCGCGTCTCGGCTGCGGAGGCTTCGTCATGTCCATGTTCCGCCGCTCTTTTCTCATTCTCGTTAAAGTATCGCATAATACACGCCTAAGACGATACGGATTTCGATAAAATTCGATCGACTTTTTGCATTAAGCGACATCAAAAAAGTCGAGGCAAGTTGAATTTTACTGTTGATCTCAACCCACGGTTAAGTTAGCCTCCAATTCGTCAAGTCAGACGGTGCCTCCCTCCCCTTGGCCCCCGGCAGGCATCGCCTCCCGGGGGCCCCTTTTTTTAGAACCTGCCTGGTTGGAGAAACCGCATGACCGACACCGCCGCCGTCAACGACAATGCTCCGCTGCTCGACACCGACGGCCTCGGAATCGACGATGCGCTCAACGGGGCCCTGACCGGCGCATTGGCCGACCCGCGGCTCGAGGACGTGATCGGTGCCGCGGTGCTCGTAGCCACCGCCTTTCGCCTGCGCGACGAGGACGCCTTGATCCTCACGCTGCGCCGCCTGACCGACGCCGTCGATGCGCTCGAGGAGGCGGCAACCGCCGAATTCGACGAATGCCGCGCCGCCTGCGGCTGAACCCGGGACGCGGCACGCTGCTCCATTGCTCTCCCGGCGGCCCGCGTCGTCTTTATCCCTTGCCGATTTCGTTGCCGTCTCGCCCGAGCGTCTCGTCTCGTCACGAGCCCCTGGCTGCAACGGCGCGCCGGGCATCGCCTTGACCCCGGCCGCCAGCCTGCCCAAATGGCCCTGCACGTCGGGATGCCCCACCGTATCCCGCGCGCATGACGCCGCGTCTCGGATCTGACCCGTTCGGGGCAGCCGTCGAGGCTCGAATTCGGGTAGGGAACGCATGGCAGCCACCGACGCCGGCCTCTGGCACGGCACGACGATCTTGTCGGTCCGCAAGAACGGCAAGGTCACCATCGCCGGCGACGGCCAGGTCAGTCTCGGCCAGACCGTCATCAAGGCCAACGCCAAGAAGGTGCGCCGCCTCGGCGGCGGGCACATCATCGCCGGCTTCGCCGGCAGCACCGCCGACGCCTTCACCCTCCTCGAGCGCCTCGAAGGCAAGCTGGAGCGTCATCCGGGCCAGCTGATGCGCGCCTGCGTCGAGCTCGCCAAGGACTGGCGCACCGACCGCTATCTCCGCCGCCTCGAGGCCATGATGGCCGTGGCCGACGCCGAGACCTCGCTGGTGCTGACCGGCACGGGCGACGTGCTCGAGCCCACCGACGGGCTGATCGGCATCGGCTCGGGCGGCAATTACGCGCTGGCTGCAGCCAAGGCACTGGTCGACCTTCCCGATCTCGACAGCGAGACCATCGCCAAAAAGGCCATGGGCATCGCCGCGGAAATCTGCGTCTACACCAACTCCTCCCTCACCATCGAGACGATCGGCTGATTTCATGACCGCCTTGACCCCGCGCGAGATCGTCTCCGAGCTCGACCGCTTCATCGTCGGCCAGAACGCGGCCAAGCGCGCCGTCGCCATAGCACTCCGCAATCGCTGGCGCCGCCAGCAGCTGGATGCCAGCCTGCGCGAGGAGGTGCTACCCAAGAACATCTTGATGATCGGGCCCACCGGCTGCGGCAAGACCGAGATCGCGAGACGCCTGGCGCGGCTCGCCCAGGCCCCTTTCACCAAGGTCGAGGCCACCAAGTTCACCGAGGTCGGCTATGTCGGCCGTGATGTCGAGAGCATCATCCGTGATCTGGTCGAGGTGGGCCTCAAGGAGACCCGCACCCGGCTCAGGAAGGAGGTCCAGGCCAAGGCCGAGCACAATGCCGAGGAGCGCGTCATCGATGCGCTGGTCGGCGCCAATGCCGGGGCCGAGACCCGCGACAAGTTCCGCCGTCTGTTGCGCTCGGGCACGCTCGCCGAGAAGGACATCGAGCTCGACGTCAAGGACACCGGCGGCGGCATGCCGACCCTCGACATTCCGGGCATGCCGGGCGCGCAGATGGGCATGGTCAATCTCGGCGACATGCTGGGCAAGGCCTTCGGCCAGCGCACCAAGCGCAAGAAGATGAAGGTCTCCGAGAGCTACGAGGTGCTGATGGCCGAGGAGAGCGACAAGCTGCTCGACGAGGACCGGGTCACCAAGGAGGCGATCGAATCGGTCGAGCAGAACGGCATCGTCTTCATCGACGAGCTCGACAAGATCTCGAGCCGCGAGGGCAGGGTGGGCGACGTCAGCCGCGAGGGTGTGCAGCGCGACCTTCTGCCGTTGATCGAGGGGACCAGCGTCACCACCAAGCACGGCGCGGTCAA
Organism: Rhodospirillales bacterium; assembly: GCA_007131045.1. Taxonomy (GTDB): domain Bacteria; phylum Pseudomonadota; class Alphaproteobacteria; order Geminicoccales; family Geminicoccaceae; genus SLRI01. The sequence continues at coordinate 1,402 of SLRI01000364.1, read as the reverse complement.
GACCGACCACATCCTCTTCATCGCCTCGGGCGCCTTCCACCTCTCCAAGCCCTCCGACCTCTTGCCCGAGCTGCAGGGCCGCCTGCCGATCCGGGTCGAGCTCGATGCGCTCAGGCGCGACGATCTCGCCCGAATCCTGCGCGAGCCCGAGGCCAGCCTGGTCAAGCAGTACGTGGCGCTCTTGGCGACCGAGGCCGTCACGCTCGACTTCACCGACGAGGCGGTCGAGGAGATCGCGACGGTGGCGCACGACATGAACAGCAAGGTCGAGAACATCGGGGCCAGGCGGCTGCAGACGGTGATGGAGAAGCTGGTCGAGGAGATCAGCTATACCGCCTCCGACCGGGCCGACGCCGAAACCGTCACCATCGACCGCGACTATGTCCGCCGCCAGGTGGGCGATCTGATCGAGGGCGCGGACCTCTCGAAGTTCATCCTCTAGCCGCCGGGCTTTCGGCCGGTGGAAAGTGCCACGGTGCAGGCCAGGGTCATGCTGGTCCTGACCATGGCGTTCTGGGGCGGCAACGCCGTCGCCGGCAAGTTCGCGGTGGGCGAAGTTTCGCCCTTCGTCCTGACCTTCCTGCGCTGGGCGCTGGCCGCGCTGATCGTCATGGCCTTCGCCTGGCCGCACCTGAAGCGCGACTGGCCGACGATCGAGGACCGCCTGCCCTATCTGGGGTTGATGGGCGCGATGGGCTTCGGCGTCTTCGCCGGGCTCCTCTATCTCGGTCTCGTCACCACGACGGCGATCAACGCGACGATCATCCAGGCGGCCATGCCGATGTTCATCTTCGCGCTCAACTTCGCCTTCTTCCGCACCGCCGCCACCCCGCTGCAGTTCCTCGGCTACACCCTCACCCTCCTGGGCGTCGCGGTCGCCGCAGGACGAGGCGATCTCCTCGGCCTCGTGGCCCTGGAGCTCAACCGCGGCGACGTCTTCGTCATCCTCGCCGCCATCGTCTATGCCGGCTACAGCGTGGCGCTTCGCCAAAAGCCGCAGATGCACTGGCTGAGCTTCCTCGCCGTCCTCTTCGTCGCCGGCGCTCTGGCCTCGATCCCCTTCGTCGTCGTCGAGGCCCTCATGGGCCACGCCATCTGGCCGCACAGCACCACCGGCTGGACCGTGCTCGCCTTCGTCACGCTGCTTCCCTCGCTGCTCGCCCAGGCCTTCTTCATCCGCGGCAACGAGGTGCTGGGCAGCAACGCCGCCGGCCTCTTCCTCAACCTCATCCCGATCATGGGCGCGATCTTCTCCGTGGCCCTCCTGGGCGAACGCTTCCACCTCTTCCACGCAGCGTCCCTGGCCCTGGTGCTCGGCGGCATCGCCCTGGCCCAGCGGCGGCTTGGTTAATTCGGGGGACACATTACGCAATTAACGGTTTGCGCCTCAGGGTATGCTTCT
>SLRI01000570.1 GCA_007131045.1 Rhodospirillales bacterium | reverse complement strand
GACCTCGGCAAGCACTTCGCCGCAGCCTCGGGCAAGTAGCGCCGGGCGGATGACCGAGCTTCGGGTCTATCTCCCGATCGACGGGCTGCAGCCGCAGTTCGCGGCCTACCTGGCATCGCCGCTCAGGGCGCGCGGCTATCCGCCGCTGGTCGGCGAGCACAGCCTGATCATCGAGGTGGCCCCGGCGCTGGCCATCCATCGCGTCGTGGCGCTCGCGCTCGAGGCCGAGCCCGACCTCGAGCCCGGCATCCTCTATACCGAGCGGCAATTCGGCGTGCTCGAGCTGCACGACAAGGACCCCGCCGTGGTCGAGCGGGCAGGGCGGGCCGTGCTGAAGGGCATCGGGGCGAAGCCCACCGACCAGCTCAGCCCGGTCACGCTCCTGACCGACATCGTGGACGGCATTGCCGATCAGCACGCGGTGATCCTCAACCGCTCGCGCGACGCCTCGATGATCCTGCCGGGCCAGTCGCTGCTCCTCTTCGAGCTGCAGCCGGCGCTCTTCGCTGCGGTTGCCGCCAACGAGGCCGAGCGCGCAGCACCCGCCGCCACGCTGGTCGACGTGCAGATGATCGGCGCCTCGGGCCGCGTCTTCATGGCGGGCGATACGGCAGAGCTCGAGCGTGCCAAGCAGAAGATCGAGGCGGTGCTCAAGGCCGTCGAGGGGAGACGTGTCGCATGACGAAAGGCGGCAATCGCTGGCGGCGCTTCGACGAGTGGGACGCGCGGCCACTTCGCCTCGACAACTTCGCTGTCGAGGACCCCGCCAACGGCTTCTCGGCCATGGCGGGTGCGGCCGATCCGGCGCCGTCGCTCACCCTGGAGGCCGGCAAGGTGGCCGTCATGGACGGCACGACCGAGGCCGACTTCGACCTGATCGACGCCTTCATCGCGCGCTACCACCTCGACCCGGCCGTTGCCGAGGAAGCGATGGCGATGCCGTCGGAGACCGTCGCCCGCATGCTGGTCGACGTCAACGTCCCGCGCACCGACCTGGTCCGGCTCGCCCACGGCATGACGCCGGCCAAGCTCGCCCATGTGGTGGCCCAGCTCTCGGCGATCGAGCTCGCCTTCGCCTTCGCCAAGATGCGCCCCCGGAAGACCCCGGGAAATCAGGGCCACGTCACCAACGCCAAGGACGACCCGCTGCAGCTCGCAGCCGACGCTGCAACGGCAGTGGCGCTCGGCTTCGACGAGATCGAGACCACCATGCGCGTCGCCAGGAACGCTTGGTCCAACGCGCTCGCCTGTGCGGTGGGGGCCGCCGTCGGCCGTGCCGGCACGCTCTTTCAGTGCGCGTCCGAGGAGGCCGAGGAGCTGAAGATCGGCATGGCCGGCTTCACCAGCTACGCCGAGACCGTCTCGGTCTACGGCACCGAGCGCGCCTTCATCGACGGCGACGACACCCCCTGGTCGAAGGCCTTTTTGGCCGCCGCCTACGCATCGCGCGGCATCAAGATGCGCTGCACCTCCGGTGCCGCCTCCGAGCTCCTGATGGGGTTTCACGAGGCCAAGTCGCTGCTCTACCTTGAGGCCCGCTGCCTCTGCCTGCAGCGCGCCATGGGGGTGCAGGGCACGCAGAACGGCGGCATCGACGGCGCGCCATTGGCAGCCTCGATCCCCGGCGGCGTCAAGAGCATGATGGCCGAGAACCTGCTCGCCGTGTGGCTCGACCTCGAATGCGCTACCGGCAACGACGCCAGGCACTCCGAATCCGAGATTCGCGTGGGTGCGAAGATCCTGCCCTTCCTGATCGCGGGATCCGACCTCGTCTGCTCCGGCATGGGCACGATCAAGGCCTACGACAACTCGTTCAACCCCTCCTCCTTCAACGGCGAGGAGCTCGAGGACTACCTCGTCCTGCAGCGCGACTTCGCGGCCGATGGCGGGCTCCGTCCGGTCGGCGAGAGCGAAATCATCGATGTCCGCAGCCGTGCCGTCGAGGCGCTCTCGGCGGTGCTCGACGAGCTGGGCTTGGCCACCCCCACGGCGGAGATGAAAGAGAGCGTGATCGTCGCCTCGGGCTCCGACGAGACCCGCACCTTATCGGCCGGCGAGGTCGGCAGGCTGAGCGAGGCGATCGAGAAGCGCGGCATCACCGCCCTCGACGTGGTCGAGGCCCTGGCGAAGCGGGGCTTCGCGGCGGAAGCGACAAACCTGCTCGACCTCCTGAAGCACCGGGTCTCGGGCGACTACCTGCAGACGGCGGCTGTGATCCGGGACGGCCGCATCCTGAGCGCCGTCAACGACCCCAACGACTACGCCGGCCCCGGCACCGGCTACCGCCCCACACCGGAGCGCTTGGCCGAGATCGACGCCATCCGCGACGTCCTCGACCGCGAGACCGTGCTCGCCGAGGAAGGCCGCTACCGCAAGGACGAGCTCCACCGCATCGGCTATCTCCCCAAAGGCGAAGCCGAGCGCGGCACCGACCCCCGCGAAGTCGTCGTGGGCTTGAGTCCCGCCTTCGGCCTGAAGCTCTTCCGCACCCTCGCCGGCCACCCGCTCTCCGCCGTGCTCCGGGCGATCGCGGCCGGCATCGAGGGGGCAGGCGGCACCGCCCGCTTCGTTCGCTTGCGCCACACCGCCGACACCTCCTTCCTCGGCCTCTCGGCCGCCAACCTCGCGGGCTCCGGCATCGGCATCGGCCTGCAGGCCAAGGGCACCGCGGTGATCCACGGCAAGGGCCGCATGCCGCACCACAATCTCGAGCTCTTCTCCAACGCCCCGGTGACCAGCCTCGACCACTACCGAACCCTCGGCCGCAACGCCGTGGGCTACGCCAGGAGCGAACCGGTCGAGCCCGTCCTCGTGCCCAACCCGGGACTGGCCTTGGGCGCCCGCTTCCACGCCCGGGTGGCGCTGATCTTCGCGATCGAGACCGAGCTGACCGACGCCGAAGCCCGGCCCGAGGCGCTCGATGTCCAGTGGCGGGAGGCCGGCCCATGACCAGGAAGCTCGGCATCGCCGACTACCCGATTGCCGAGAAAACGCCCGAGGCCTTGCGCACCGCCACCGGCAAGCCACTGGCCGAACTCGACCTCGCGGGCGTCAGAGAGGGTCGGGTCCGGCTCGAAGACCTGCGCATCACCGAGCAAGCGCTGCGCCTCCAGGCCGAGATCGCCGAAGCCGCCGGCCGGCCGACCCTGGCGCAGAACTTCCGCCGCGCCGCCGAACTCACCGCCGTCCCGCAAGAGGTGATCTTCGCGGTCTACGAGCTGCTCCGCCCCGGCCGCGCCCGCTCGCGAGCGGAGCTCGAGGCGATGGCCGAGAGGCTCGAAGCGGACCATGCTGCGCCACTCGTGGCCGCCTTCCTCCGCGAGGCCGCCGTCCTCTACGAGCAGCGGCGCCTGTTCGGTCAGCGGTTTTGACAAATGCGGTACGAGCGGGCTTAACTGATTGAAACGCCGCGTTCACCGATCGGGTGGCGCTGCCGAACGCAGGGAGAGACAACGATGCGAAACACCACGAGGCGCACCTTCGTCGCCGGCGCCGGGGCGATCGGCGCCGGGGTCTACGTCAACCGACTGGGCATCAGGCGGGCCAACGCCAGCGAGCCCGTCCGGATCGGCGGCCAGGGCGCCATGTCGGGTGCCCACGCCGATTACGGCCTGCAGATGCGCATGGGCGCCGAGCTCGCCATCGAGGAGCTGAACGAGGCCGGCGGTATCCTCGGTCGCGAGATCGTCCTCAACTGGCTCGACGAGGAACTGCGCCCCGACGTCGCCACCCGCAACTGCCGCCAGCTCGTCGAGGAATGGGGCGCCGACATGCTGACCGGCATCGACTCCAGCGGCTCGGCGATGGCCGTGGGCCAGATCATGCCCGAGCTCGACCGCATCCTGATCGTGACGCACGGTGCCACCCACCGCTTCACGGAGGAACTGGTCGCCAGGGACGGGATCAGCCAGATCTTCAGGGCCTCCGTCCCGATCTACCAGGATTCGATCCTCGCGGCCTACGTCTTCGCCGAGCGCGAGGACATCGTCCGCTGGGCCAATATCGGCGCCGACTACGAATACGGCCACGCCTCCTGGCT
>SLRI01000464.1 GCA_007131045.1 Rhodospirillales bacterium | reverse complement strand
GGTCTGATCGCCGATGGCCACATGCTGGCGATCGATCGCGAAGATCGGCTGCTCGTCGTCGACCGCGACGCGCACCAGATCGTGGTGCTCGACCGATCGGGTGAGCTGCTCTGGACGATCGGCGACCGGCATCGCCCGGGGCGACCGTTCGCCCATCCCTCGGCCGTGGCCCTGGCCCCGGACGGGACCGTCTATGTGGCCGACGGCTACGGCGCCAGCCGCATCCACCGGTTCGACCCCGAGGGCACCTTGCTCGCCAGCTGGGGCAGCCCGGGCAACGGCGCCGGGCAGTTCACCACGCCGCACGGGCTCTGGGTCCTGGCCGACGGCCGGGTGCTGGTGGCCGATCGCGAGAACGACCGGGTGCAGGCCTTCTCGGCCACGGGCGAGTGGCTCGCGACATGGACTGATTTCTCCAGGCCCATGGACATCTGGAGCGATTCCGAGGCCGCCGTCTACGTCACCGACCAGGTACCCCGGCTCTCGCGCCTCGGCCCGGACGGCACGCTCACCGGGCGCTGCCGCCCGGTCCTCAACGGCGCGCACGGGATCTGCGGCGACGCCCAGGGCCGGCTCTACCTCGCCGAGATCAACCCGAGCCGCGTCACCCGCCTCGTGCCCGTCGGCGCTGCCTGAGCGGCCGGGTGGCGGCAGGTTTTCCTCGACCGGTGGCCGCAGGTCGCGCACAAGCGGTGCGACCGCCCTGCCCGATGACCGTGCACACTTCGCCTCGAATGTGCACGATCATTGTGCAGTGCCGTCGATCCTCCCTAGTCATCGAGTCGAGCCCCCATGGACGACATCGCATCGCCGCCCCTGGCCAAGAGCGACGAGGCCACCAACCGCGCCGTCTACCACCGGATCCTGGGTGCCGTCCACAGCGGCCGGCTGCGCCCGGGCCAGCGCCTGCCCGAGCCCGCGATCGCCCGGGCCCTGGGCGTCAGCCGCGAGCGGGTGCGCCGGGCGCTGCACCGCCTGGCGCACGAGGGCTGGCTCGAGCTGGTGCCCAACAAGGGCGCCTGCCTGCCCGAGCTCGAGCCGCACACGCTCGAGAAGGTGTTTCGAGGCGCGCCGGCTGCTCGAGGGCGCGGTAGTGCGCCTCTTGGCCGAGCGGCCGACGGCGGTGATGCTGGCGGAACTCGACGCGCACCTCGACGCCGAGACCGAAGCCGCGAGCTGCGGCGACCGCAGCCGGCAGATCCCGCTCTCGGGCAGCTTTCACGAGCTCTTGTTCGAGCAGACCGACAATCCCTGGCTGACCGGCTTCCTTCGCCAGGTGGTCACGCCGAGCGTCATGGCCTACGCGCTTTTCGCGCCCGAGCCGCTGCCCGATTGCGGCGGCCCGCACGAGCACCGCGCCATCGTCGACGCCATCCGCAGGCGGGATCCCGATGCGGCCGAAAAGCTGATGCAAGCCCACCTCGATGAAGCCATGGCCCACATCCGCAAGCTCTGCCAGACCGCCCCGGAACGACCCGTCGAGGCAGTCTTCGCCGAGCTCGGCAAGCCCGCCACCTGAGGCGGCTCTACGCCGCAGCCCATCTCGCCACCGGCAAGCCGCTGGCCGTGTGCATCTACGGGGCCGATGCCGGCTTCGAGAAGATGCTCGAGATGAAGCCCAACATCATCCAGGTGACGACCGAGACGCCGCAGGGCCAGCAGCTGCTCGAGATCGGCGAATGCGATCTCTTCATGAGCCCGGACACCAGAAGCGTGCTGTTCCGCAAGGACCAGGGCGCCATGATCGACGCCGCGCGCACGCTCGGCTGCTCCTGGCCGAAGGCAGTTCGGCGAATGCTGGTGCCCAATATCCTGGCGGGCTTCATGAGCGGGGCGCTCTTCGCCTTCATCGCCAGCTTCGACAACTACCCGGTCTCGATCTTCCTCACCGACGTGCGCACCAAGACCCTGCCGATCCAGCTCCTGAACCAGCTCGAGATGTCGCCCGACCCGACACTCGCCACCGTTTCCACGCTCCTGATCGCCCTGACCATCATCGCCCTCTTCATCTGCGATCGGCTGGTCGGCCTCCGCCGGATGGCAGCCATCTGACGACGACCCCTCGTCCAGCCACCTCGAGCAGCGGGCCCGGCTCAGTGACCGTTGGCGACGTCGCGTAGCGCCCAGAGCACGGCGCGCTGCAGCGCCCGCTCGCGCAGCCCCTCCGGCGCGTCGAGATCGAGGCGCTTCAGCAGCGGCAGCTCGTCCGGCTCCGCGCTGCCGGTGAAGGCGGCAGCGGCGGCAGCAGCGCCGAACAGCGGCGGGCGCTGGGCCACCTCCTTCAGACGCTGGAGCGCCGGCAGCAGCTTCTGCTCCTCCTCGGTGAAACCGGTGCCGAAGGGGAAGGTCCGGCACCAGCCCGCCTCGTGCGCCGGGGCCAGCGCCTCACTGATCCGCCCGGGCTCGTTGACCGGTGCGTCCTCGGCCAGGCGGAAGTCCGGCTCGAGCTTGGCCGCCGCCTGCGCCTTCTCGATCAGGCCGGACTGGAACCGGCTGTCGGTCAGCCGCAACATCGCCCGCACACAGTCGCGGTCGGAGCGGTAGCGCAAGTCGGCGACGCCGTACTCGGTGACGATGATGTCGCGCAGGTGCCGCGGGATCGTCGTGTTGCCGTAGGACCAGACGACGTTGGAGGTCAAACGGCCCTCTTGGCGGCGGGTCGACTTGAGCGCGATCACAGCCCGTGCCCCGTCGAGGGCGAAGGCCTGCGCCACCATGTCGTGCTGGCCGCCGACACCGCTGATCACCCGGCCGTCCTCGAGCGCGTCCGAGGTCACCGCACCCAAGGCCGTCACCAGCATGGCGTTGTTGATGAATCGCGCATCCACCCGGTCCTGCCGCTTGCCGGCCTCGTCGCCATAGAGCGTGTTGACGAACGAGATCTCGCGCATCTGGAAGGCCGCCCGCTCGGCCTCGGGCATCTCGCGCAGCCGCTGGTAGAACGCCTTGGGACCGACGAAGAACCCGCCATGCAGCAGCGCACCGTCCGCCGCCCGCCGCTTGAGGACGCCGCCCTCGTAGAGCGGCAAGAAGGCCGGCACGAACATCTCGCTGATGCCGTAGAGCCCCTTCGCGAACGACCCGGTATGCGCGAGGTCGCCTTCCGGTCCGCCGCCGAGCCGCTCCAGGATCTCGCGGAACAGCTCCGGTTCCTGGTGGCGCATCAAGAGCCCGGCGCCGAAGGCGTCGCCGATCGAGCCGATGCCGATCTGGATCGAGCCGCCGTCGGGGACCAGTGCTGCCGCCCTGATGCCGATCGCGTGCTGGGCGTCGTCGAGCGGCTTGTTGACCAGCGGAAAGAGCGGGTAGTCGTTGGCCTCGCCGGCCAGCAGGTAGTCGAACGATTCGGCCGGCAGCGCCGCCGGGCCGGGCATGAACGGCAACTCGCTGTTGAGCTGGCCCACGAACAGGCAGCGGCCGCCGCGAAAGCGCATCGCATCGAGGATGTCGAGCGTGATGTCGGTGTTGCCGCCGAGGCTGAGCCTTTGGCCGTCGCCGCTGCCGTCCTCGGCCACCAGTTGCGCCCAGACGTTGAAGCCGGTCTGGCGCAGGCAGTTCGCGCCGTGCGCGTAGTTGGCCGAGGTGTAGCTCTGCTGCACGCCCGGATGCCCCAGCCATTTGCCGGCCAGAAGGAAGAACTCGTTGACCTGGACATTCGGCGGCAGCGCGTTGCGGCGCAGATCAGTGGCGTAGTCGAGCGCCGGAATGCCGGCGAACAGCCGCTCGACAAGCGGCTCGATGAAGCGCCGCTGCAGCTCGTTCTTGCCCGCTGGCAGCTCGAGAGTCAGTGCCGTGAAGATGCGCAGGCTGATGCTCTCGTCGTCCTGCGCGAGCGCATAGAGCGCGTTGACCAGGTGGTTGGGCTTGCCGATCCCGATCGGCAGGCCGAGCACGATGTCGCCCCCGGTCGCCTCGACGATCCGCTGGGCCAGGACCGCCGCATCCTCGTGGACCTCCGGCCGCCCGCTCATGGGGTGCGGCCGAGGTCGTCGAGCCCCTCGTCCGGCCGGAAGCGCTCGCCGTGCGCCTCTGCCAGTTCC
>SLRI01000433.1 GCA_007131045.1 Rhodospirillales bacterium | reverse complement strand
CCCATCCCGAGGGCGAGGCCGCCGACCAGCCAGCGGACCCAGCCGAGATGGAGGACGAGGGCGAGGATGCCGAAGAGCCCGGCGATGAAGGCGCCGTAGATGGTGGCCGTGGTGACCAGGAAGGTGAGCCCGACCAGCGCAATGCGGCGGCGCGAGCCGGAGTGGATGACGAGGCCGAGCAGCAGGGTGAGGACCCAGAGCGAGCAGGGGTTGAAGCCGTCGATGAAGGCGATGGCGAGGGTGGTCACCAAGAGCGGCTGTCGGGCGAGGTCGAGCTGGCCGAAGAACGGCAGGTCGAGGGTTTCCGCTGGTTCGGGCGGGGCTGGTTCGGGCGGGGCTGGTTCGGGCGGGGCTGGTTCGGGCGGGGCGCGGGCGAGGGCGGCTTCGACCGTGGCCTCGATGGCGCGCCTGGTTTCCGAAGCGTCGCCGATGAAGGCCCGGCCGCCGACGAAGACGGTGGGCACGGGCCCCGCCTCGATGCCGTGCATCCGGGCGAAGGTGCGGAAGAGGGCGTGGTGGGTGTCGCTCTGCCAGATCTCGTGGCTGTGGACGGTGAGGCCCGGATAGCGCTCGGCGAGATCGGCCAAGAACGGCTTCTGGTCCTCGCAATGCGGGCAGCCCTCGCCCCAGAAAACCCAGAGGTCGAGCTTCGCTAGCGGCTCCTCGTCCGCCAGCGCCGGGCCGGTGAGGCCGAGCAGCCAAACCAGCACGGCGAGCGTCCAGAAGAGACTCCAGAAGCCGAGTTTCGAGCGCGGGCTTTCACGCCCTGCCGTCGCCGAGGTCGCGGTGGGTGCAGGGAGGATCATCCTCCCTGCTGCTCTCTTCTCGTCGCCCGGTTCAAGCGGCGAGCTTGATGTCCAGCCGTTCGAAGACGTCGCCCAGGGCGGTGAGCAAACGGTCCATCTTGCCGTCATCGTGCAGCGGGCCCGGGGTGAGGCGGAGGCGCTCTGTGCCCTTGGGCACGGTCGGGTAGTTGATCGGCTGGATGTAGATGGCGTGGCGGTCCATCAGCGCGTCGGTCGCGGCCTTGCAGCGGACGGGATCGGCGACGAGGATCGGGACGATGTGCGACGGGCTCGCCATCACCGGCAGGCCCGCCTCGGCGAGCCGGCGCTTGAGGGTGGTGGCGCGCTCCTGTTGTGCCAGCCGCTCGAGGGTCGAGGTCTTGAGGTATTGAACCGAGGCGAGGGCGCCGCCGACCACGGCGGGTGCGAGGGAGGTGGTGAAGATGAAGCCCGGGGCGAAGCTCCTGACCGCGTCGATCACGGCGCGCGAGGCGGCGATATAGCCGCCCATGCAGCCGAAGGCTTTGGCCAGTGTGCCCTGGACCACGTCGACCCGGGCCATGGCGGCGTCGCGCTCGGCGACCCCCGCCCCGGTAGCGCCGTACATGCCGACGGCGTGGACCTCGTCGATGAAGGTCATGGCGTTGTAGCGTTCGGCCAAGTCGCAGACCGCGTGGATCGGGCCGAAATCGCCGTCCATCGAGTAGACGCTCTCGAAGATGACGAGCTTCGAGCGCTCTCGGGGCTCGGCCTTCAGCATGTCCTCGAGGTGGTCGAGGTCGTTGTGGCGGAAGATGCGCTTCTCGCAGGCACTGGCCCGCACGCCGGCGATCATCGAGGCGTGATTGAGGCTGTCGGAGAAGATCACGCAATCGGGCAAGAGCTTGGCGATGGTCGAGATCGCCGCCTCGTTGGCGACGTAGCCCGAGGTCATGACCAGCGCCGCCTCCTTCTGGTGCAGGCCCGCCAGCTCTTGCTCGAGGAGGACGTGGAGGTGGGTGGTGCCGGAGATGTTGCGCGTTCCGCCGGCGCCCGCACCGTACTGCTCGAGTGCTGCTGCCGCGGCCTCGAGGACGACCGGGTGCTGGCCCATGCCGAGATAGTCGTTGGAGCACCAGATGGTGACCTCGCGGGGGTCTCCCCTCGCGCCGCGATGATCGGCGCTCGGGAACCGCCCCACCTTGCGGGCGAGATCCGCGAAAACACGATAGCGGCCCTCGGCTCGGACCCGGCCCACGGCGGCGGCGAAGATCCTCTCGTAGCTCATGGCACTCTCGCTGCAACTTCCCTGACGCAAGCTAGCCTAGGGCCTGCCGCCGGCAAACCCGGCAGAAGGCCGCAGCTCGGGCGTTTCAACGAGACGTGATCGGCGTCTAGCCCCGGTCGACGAACGGGTGCACCGGAGGCTCCTTGGCGCGAAAAGCGAAGCGGCGGCAAATCTCGGCGTAGCCGCCGCGGAAAACGTAGCCGCCGTTCTTGGCGTGCCAGCCTGCGCGGTCCGCGGCATAAGCCGCCGGCAGCTCGTACCAGGGTAGAGCCGGCTTGGCGTGGTGAACGATGTGCAGGTTGTTGTTGAGGAAGAGCAGGCGCATCAGCGGGCCGGCCTCGACGATGACCGTGCGGTGCTCGACCTCGGGCGTGGCCTGATGCTCGAGGAACGAGCGGACCAGCATCAGCGCGGTAGCGGGCCAGACGATCAACAGCAGGTATTGCCAGAGCGGCAGCCCGACCACGGCCAGCCAGGCGAGCAGCACGGCGACGCCGAGCGCGTGGCCGCACCACGCCCGGCGCACGCCGGGCTCGTCGTTGCGCAGGGCGCGAAGCTGCGTCCAAAAGAACTCGGCCACTATCAGCAGGCTGCCGATGGTCAGGCGGCCGACCAGGGTATTGCGCAGGCTCGAGAGGCGGCGGCGCCATTCGGGCAGGCGGCGCCAGCGGCTGGGCGTGACATAGTAGCTCTCGGGGTCGCTCAGAGGGTCGGTGAGGTTGGCGTCCTGGTGGTGCTGGAGGTGCTGGACCCGATAGATCTCGAAGGGCAGCCAGAGGATCAGCGGCAGGCTGCCGATCAGCGCGTTGATGCGGCGGTTGCGGGTCGGGTGGCCGTGGACGAGCTCGTGCAGCAGCGAGCTGTGCCAGGCGACGACGTAGGCGCCGAGCGGCATGAGCACGTACCAGGGAAGGACCGCGTGCCACCAGGTGAGGGTGAAGAAGCTCGAATAGATCGCGATCGCGAGGCCGACGGTCGGCCACTCGATCGTGGCGGGTCTTCGGCTCGGGATGGTCGCCGCGTGCATGATCGCCCTTTCGTTTTTTCTTGAGTTGGTTGCCGAGCGCCGAGGTGGCCGAGGCCACACTGCGCCCGACGTTCAAGAGCGCCAACGGCCACCGCTTGTCAAGAAATCGTGAACTGCGCTCTCAGCCGGCGCGCATGGCAACGAGGCCGGCGCCGACGATGATCGCGGCGCCGCTCAGCATCCAGAGATCCGGGATTTCGGCGAAGACGAAGATGCCGATGACGATGCCCCACAACAGCTGGGTGTAGGTGAACGGCTGCAGGACGCTCGCTTCGCTGAGCTCATAGGCTTTCATCAGCAGCATGTGGCCGAAGATGCCGGTGCAGCCGAGGACCACGAGGCCGAGCCACTGGTCGGGCGAGGGGTTCAGCCAGAGGAACGGGCCGACCAGGCTAGCGACCAGGCAGCCGATCCAGGCGACATAGCCGTAGGACGTCTCGAAGCGGTCTTCTTGCGCGAGCAGCCGGGTGAGGATGGTGTAGAGCGCGAACATCGCCGCACCGACGACCGCGACCACGCCCACCGGATCGAGAAAGCCGTCGGTCGGGCGCAGAATGATGACGACGCCGATGAAGCCCGCGGTGACGGCGAGCCAGCGGCGCAGGCCCACGCGCTCGCCCAGCATGAAGGGCGAGAGGGCGGTGACGATCAGCGGGCAGACGGCGAAGATCGCCTGCGCGGTCGACAGCGGTATCCGCGCCACCACCCAGGCGAAGACGCCGATCTCGACCACGAAGACGACCGAGCGCAGGATCTGCAGCCAGGGGCGGCGGGCGCGCAGTGCCTGCGGGACGCCGCCCGGGCGGTTGGCGATGAGCACGGTGGCGAAGGCCGCGAACAGCCAGTAGCGGACCATGACGATCTGCGCCACGGCGAGGTCCTGCGCCAGCGTCTTGGTGATCGCGTCCTGGGTGGCAAAGGTCAGCATGGCCACGAGCACGAAGACGATGCCGTGGAGGGGCTG
>SLRI01000106.1 GCA_007131045.1 Rhodospirillales bacterium | reverse complement strand
GCGCTGCGGCCAGCTCGTCGAACGTGTCGAGGTCCGAGGGCTGGAAGTTCGGCAGCTGCCCCTCGGGGCGCTCGATCGCGAGGTCGAAGCCTTCGCGGCCGACGCCGGCCGCGGCGAAAAGCGGGCTCAGCGCCGAGAGCTGGGCGACGAAGTCGTCGGTATGGACGAAGTTGAGCTGGTTGAGATTGGCCGCACTCTCGGTCGAGCCGGGGCTGCCGACGGTGACGATCAGGGTGTTGTCGGCGAGGCCGGCGAGCGGGCTCTCGGGGCCGAGCAGGCGGGCCGCGCTCAGTTCGGCGATGATCCCGCCCAAGCTGTGGCCGGTGATCAGGACCTGCTCGATCGTGCCCGAGGTCGCGGCAAAGCCGAGGGCCGCACCGACCGCCTGGGCGTGCGCGGCACGAAATGGCCAACGTGCGGCGCCGGCGCAAGGTAGCTGCCGTGTCGTTCGGGTGACTGGGCAGAAACGATGGACAAGTGTGGGCGAGACACCTACGCCTTCGATGGTCCGCAACCACACACGAGGGAGCAGCATCGTGCGCCTCTACGACCTGGGCATCATCATCATCGCCGCCGGCCTGGCGGCCGCGATCGCGCTCATCGTCGCCTCGCAGGTCGGCTGAAAAGCGCTCGGGCGTTAACCGAATCTTCGGATTTTTGCTCTAGCGTTCCCGCGGCGACCGCTGCTGCCGGTCGACCGCGGGAGTGCTTTGGATGGCCGATTCCACTGGTGTCGCGAGCTATCCCGTCGCGCCCGACCTGGCGGCTCGACTCGAGCGCCTCGAGCAGGCGGCGGGCGAGGGCAAGGCCGAGGCGATGTATCAGCTCGGCGCGGCGCACGCCCAGGGCCGCGGTGTGGCGAAGAACCTCACCGAGGCCGCGCGCTGGTTCCACGAGGCGAGCAAGCGCGGCCATGCCAAGGCGAAGTCCAGCATCGCCTATCTCTATGCCACCGGTCGCGGTGTCCGCTACGACCCGCGTATCGCCTTCATCTTCTTCAGCGAGGCCGTTGCCGCAGGCGACCTGCAGGCCGGCGACATGTTGTTCAAGCTCCGCCGCACCATGCAGCCGGCGCAGATCCGCGACGCCGAGAAGCACTTGCGCAATCGCGCCGCGCCCTGACGGCCGAACCGACCACCGCACAGGCGGTGGAGGCCGGGTCCTCGACCCGTAGAGGGCCGGCCGGTTCATCTGGTGGTCCAGCGCGCTGTGTGGCGGTCGGGCGGGCTTGAATGCCTCCAACAGTCGACTAGTCTGCGCCATCCCAAACCGAGTGGAGTGGGGATGACGGCGAACGACGTAGCGCCGATGGTGCCGCCGGGCGCCTCGGCGGCCGCACCACGCATCGCGACGATCCCGGGGCTCGGCAGCCCGGCACCGGTGTTCACCGCACGGACCACCATGGGGGAGCGGAATCTCCAGGACTATCGCGGCCGCTGGCTGGTCTTTTTCGCCCATCCCGCCGACTTCACCGCCGTGTGCACGAGCGAGATCGTCGCCTTCGCCCGGGCCCGGGAGCGTTTCGCGGCGCTGGACTGCGAGCTTTTGGGCCTTTCGGTCGACAGTCTCTACAGCCACCTCGCCTGGGTCGAGAGCCTGCGCGATAGGTTCGGGGTCGAGATCGGCTTTCCGATCGTCGAGGACCCGTCCATGACGATCGCCCGGGCCTATGGCATGCTGGATGACGAGGCCGTGAGCAGTGCCACCGTGCGCGCCACCTTCGTCATCGATCCCGAGGGCATCATCCGGGCGATGAACTGGTACCCGGTGAGCACCGGCCGGAGCATCGAGGAAATCCTGCGCCTGGTGGCCGCGCTGCAGGCGAGCGATGCCACGGGCCTGCAGACCCCCGCCGACTGGCAGCCGGGCGAGGCGGGCGTCGCCCCGACGCCGGTGACCACGGCCGAGATCGAGGCCGCGCGCGGCGGCGAGGGGGTGGTGGACTGGTACTACCGGCGGGTGGCGCCGGATCGGGACTGAACGGCTCGGCGGTTGCCAGTGGCCCGATCACCGGCCTACGTTCGCTGTGGATCTGCAACCGTCACCCACCTTCCCGCATCATCTGGAGCGCCACCTTGATCGATCTCTACACCTGGAGCACCCCCAACGGCCGCAAGGTCTCCATCATGCTGGCGGAGTGCGAGCTGCCCTATACGGTCCATTCCATCAATATCGGCAAGGACGAGCAGTTTCAGCCCGATTTCCTGAAGATCAGCCCGAACAACAAGATTCCAGCGATCGTCGATCACGACAACGGCCGCTCGCTGTTCGAATCGGGGGCGATCCTGATCTACCTCGCCGAGAAGACCGGCCGCTTCTTGGGCGAGAAGCCCGACGATCGCTGGCCGGTGCTCGAATGGCTGATGTGGCAGATGGGCGGTGTCGGCCCGATGCTCGGCCAGGCGCACCACTTCCTCCGCTTCAACCCCGGCAAGGCGCCCTATGCCGAGGAGCGCTACGGCAACGAGGCCGAGCGGCTCTACGGGGTCGCCGACAAGCGGCTCGGCGAGGTCCGCTACCTGGCGGGCGATTTCCTCAGCATCGCCGACTTCGCCACCTGGCCCTGGTTCTCGCGCTTCGAGTGGCAGGGGATCGATCTCCGCCAGTTTCCCAACGTCGAGCGCTGGTACACCGAGCTTGCGGCGCGGCCGGGCGTGCAGCGCGGCTACGACGTGCCGGAGATGGGGCACAGCATTCCGCTGCCGGGCTGAGAGCGCCCGCTCAGCGGGTCGCCAGCGCCATGATGCCGTGCAGCAGCAGATTGGCGCCGCGCTCGACGTCGGGCCAGGGGGTGTGCTCCTCGGGCGCGTGGCTGATGCCGCCGACCGAGGGCACGAAGATCAGGCCCGAGGGGGCCAGGTGCTGCATGGTCTGGGCATCGTGGCCGGCGCCGGACGGCATGGTCGTGGTCCGGTAGCCGAGCTTTTGGCTTTCCGCCTCGAGCGTGCGGGCGATGGCGGCATCGAGGCTGACGGGTGCCAGCCAGCTCTCCTCGCGCAGCTCGAGGTCGAGGCCGTGCGCGCGGCAGGCTTGGTCGAGCTCGCGGCGGCAGGCCTCGGCCACGGCGCGCATCACCGCTTCGCTGGTGTCGCGGCCGATGATCGAGAAGGTGGCGCGACCGGGGATGGTATGCGGGAAGTTGGGGGCGAGGTCGACCTTGCCGATGGTGAGCCGGGTCTGCTCGCCGCCCACGTCCTCGATGATCGCCGGAACTCGGCCGGCGAAGGCCGCGAGGCCGGCGAAGGCATCGTGGCGGAGATGCATCGGCGTGGTGCCCGAGTGGTTGGCCACACCGGTGAGCGTCACGGTCCAGTTGAAGCAGCCGGAGACGCCGGTGGCGACGCCGATCTCGAGGCCGGCCTGTTCCAGAACCGGACCCTGCTCGATGTGCAGCTCGAGGAAGGCTTCGACGCTGCCGGGCGGCCGTGCCACCTCGGGAAAGCGCTCGGGGGCCAGGCCCTGGGCGCGCATCGCGTCCCAAAGGCGGACGCCCTCGGCATCGGTGGCCCGCTCGAGCCAAGCCGGGTCGACTTGGCCGGTCAGCGCCTGGCTGCCGAGCATGCCGCCGAAGCGGCCCTCCTCGTCGGCCGTTGCTACCACCTCGATCGGCCGGGCGGGGGTGATGCCGGCGGCCTGCATGACGCGGACGGCTTCGAGTGCTGCACAAGTGCCGAGCGGCCCGTCATAGACGCCGCCGTCCGGTACCGTGTCGAGATGCGAGCCGGCCATGATCGGCGGCCCGCTGCCGACCTCCCAGCGGGCGATCACGTTGCCGACGACGTCCATCGAGGGGCTGAGGCCGGCCTCGGCGCAGCGCGCCATGAACCAGCGGCGGCCGGCCATGTCCTCGGCGGAGAAGCTCGGCCGGTTGATGCCCGGGCGGCCGCTGATGGTCCCGATCATGGCCAGTGCCTCGATGTCGGCACGCAGGCGATCCAGATCGACCATCAGCGGCACGACGCTCAGTCCTGGTCTTCGGGCTTGACGGCTTCGCCGCCTCGCTCGATCGCCTGGCCGGTGGTCTCCATCGCCCGGCCGGTGTCCGT
>SLRI01000094.1 GCA_007131045.1 Rhodospirillales bacterium | reverse complement strand
CGCGATCGAGAAATACTTCTTCGCCGACGGCGCGCCCGCGGTCGATGCGGTGGTCTCGCTCACCGGCTTCTCACTGGTGGGTGGTCCCGCCTACAACGATTCCAAGGCGGCCGAGGACATGCTGGCCAGGCTGGATGTGCCCTACATCGCCGCCCACGCCCTCGAGTTCCAGAGCCTGGCCGAGTGGGAAGACTCCGATCGCGGGCTGCAGCCGGTCGAGGCCACCATGATGGTGGCGCTGCCCGAGCTCGACGGCTCGACCGGCCCGATGATCTTCGGCGGCCGGCCGGCCGTCGCCCGCGGCGAGAAGGCGGGCGAGATGCAGGCGCATGCCGATCGGGCAGCGCTCCTGGCAGCGCGGGTGGGTCGCCTGGTGGCGCTGCGCCGCAGCCGGCGGGCCGAGCGCAAGGTCGCCGTCGTCCTCTTCAACTTCCCGCCCAATGCCGGCGCTACCGGCACGGCCGCCTATCTCGCGGTCTTCGCCTCCCTCTTCCGCACGCTGAAAGCGATGCAGGCGGCCGGCTACACCGTCGACGTCCCGGCCTCCGAGGACGCGCTGCGTGATAGCCTCTTGAAGGGCAACGCCGAGCAGTTCGGCGCGGATGCCAACGTCTTCCAGCGCATCCCCGTCGAGGACCACGTCCGCCGCGAGCCGCATCTGGCCGAGATCGAAGGCGCCTGGGGCCCCGCCCCCGGCCGCCAGCTCACCGACGGCCAGAGCCTCTTCGTCCTGGGCCAGCAGTTCGGCAACGTCTTCGTCGGCATCCAGCCGGGCTTCGGCTACGAGGGCGACCCGATGCGGCTCTTGTTCGAGAAGGGCTTCGCCCCGACCCACGCCTTCTCCGCCTTCTATCGCTGGCTCCGGGACGATTTTGCCGCCCACGCCGTGCTGCATTTCGGCACCCACGGTGCCCTGGAGTTCATGCCCGGCAAGCAGGCCGGGATGTCGGCCGCCTGCTGGCCGGAGCGGCTGATCGGTGATTTGCCCAACCTCTATATCTATGCTGCCAACAACCCGTCCGAGGGGACGATCGCCAAGCGCCGGGCGGCGGCGACGCTGATCAGCCACCTCACCCCACCGGTGACTCACGCCGGCCTCTACAAGGGCCTGGTCGAGCTCAAGAGCTCGCTCGATCGCTGGCGGGGCCTGGCCCCGGACGCGGCCGACGAGCGGCACAAGCTCGCCGAACTGGTGCAGTTGCAGGCGTCCGAGCTGGAGCTGGCCGTGGCCGCCCCCGCCTGGGGTGACGAGACCGCCGAGATCGACAAGCTGACCCGCGCCGTCCTCGACCTCGAATACACCCTCATCCCGCACGGCCTGCACGTCATCGGCGAGCCGCTGTCGCCGGCAGCCCGGGCCGACATGCTGATCGCCATGGCCGAGGCCAACGAGGGACCCGTGCCGCCGCGTGCGGCCATCGAGGCCCTGGCCGATGGCATCGCCCCGGAGACGGCGCTGGCGCTGACCGAGACGCCGCGCGCGACGGCCATGCTCGAGCAGCTGCGCCTCCTGGCCAAGGCCGACCGGCTCCTGGCCGAGGATCACGAGCTGCCGGCCATCATCCAGGCGCTGGACGGCCGCTTCGTCCGCCCGGTCTCGGGCGGCGACCTGCTGCGCCAGCCGGCGATCCTGCCGACCGGTCGCAACGTGCACGGCTTCGACCCCTTCCGCCTGCCCTCGGCCTTCGCCGTGGCGGATGGCGCAAAGCAGGCCCAGCGCCTGATCGAGCGGCACATGGCCGACGGCAACAAGCTGCCCGAGACCGTGGCCATGGTGCTCTGGGGGACCGACAACCTGAAGTCCGAGGGAGGCCCCATCGCCCAGGTGCTGGCGCTGATCGGCGCCCGGCCGCGGTTCGACAGCTACGGTCGCCTCGCCGGGGCCGAGCTGATCGGCCTGGAAGAGCTCGGCCGGCCGCGGATCGATGTCGCGGTCACGCTTTCGGGAATCTTCCGCGATCTCCTGCCGCTGCAGACCAAGCTCCTGGCCGAGGCCTGCTTTCTGGCCGCTAGCGCCGACGAGCCGGCCGAGATGAACTTCCTTCGCCGCAATGCCCTGGCGCACATGGCCAAGCACGGTTGCGATCTCGAGACTGCCGCCCTTCGTGTCTTCAGCAATGCCGACGGCGCCTATGGCTCCAACGTCAACCAGCTGATCGACAGCGGTGCCTGGGACGACGAGGACGAGCTGGCCGAGACCTACACCCGCCGCAAATGCTTCGCCTACGGCCGCAACGGCAAGCCGGCGCGGCAGGCGGAGCTCTTGGGCAGCGTCCTGGCCGGGGTCGAGCTGGCCTATCAGAACCTCGAATCGGTCGAGCTCGGGGTCACCACGGTCGACCACTATTTCGACAATCTCGGCGGCATCAGCCGGGCCGTCGCTCGGGCCAAGGGCGTCAAGCCCGAGGGCGCTGCAGCTGCCATGCCCGTCTACATCGGCGATCAAACCAAGGGCGGCGGCACCGTGCGCTCCTTGGGCGAGCAGGTCGCGCTCGAGACCCGGACCCGCATGCTCAACCCCAAATGGTACGAGGGGATGCTCGAGCACGGCTACGAGGGTGTGCGGCAGATCGAGGCCCATGTCACCAACACCATGGGCTGGTCGGCCACGACCGGCCAGGTCGCCCCCTGGGTCTATCGCGAGATCACCCAGACCTTCGTGCTCGACCCCGCCATGCGCGAACGGCTGGCAGCCCTCAATCCCAAGGCCTCGGCCAAGGTCGCGAGCCGGCTGCTCGAGGCCTACGAGCGGCAGTACTGGGAGCCGGATGCGGCGACGCTCGAGGCGTTGCGCTCGGCCGGTGAAGATTTGGAAGATCGGCTCGAGGGCATCCTGCCCGAGCCGTCCGGCACCCCCACTCGAGCAAATGTGGTCAGGCAATCGTCGACCGCTAAGGAGATGGCAGCGTGAGCACACTCACCCTCGATATGCCCAGGCACAAGCTCCACCCGACAAGCCCGAAGCAGGAGGACGGCGAGGGCAGCGTGCAGGTGAAGCTCGACCCCACCGTCAAGATCGAGGGGGCCAAGGTCTTCGCGGTCTACGGCAAGGGCGGGATCGGCAAGAGCACGACCTCCTCCAACCTCTCGGTCGCCTTCTCCAAGCTCGGCAAGCGGGTCCTGCAGATCGGCTGTGACCCCAAGCACGATTCGACTTTCACGCTCACCAAGAAGCTGATGCCGACGGTCATCGACGTGCTCGAATCGGTCAACTTCCACGCCGAGGAGCTGCAGGTCGAGGACTTCGTCTACGAGGGCTACAACGGGGTGATGTGCGTCGAGGCGGGTGGCCCGCCGGCCGGCACCGGCTGCGGCGGCTACGTCGTGGGCCAGACCGTCAAGCTCTTGAAGGAGCACCACCTCCTCGAGGAGACCGACGTCGTCATCTTCGACGTGCTCGGTGACGTGGTTTGCGGCGGCTTTGCCGCCCCGCTGCAGCACGCCGACCGCGCGGTCATCATCACCGCCAACGACTTCGATTCGATCTATGCGATGAACCGCATCGTGGCCGCCATCAAGGCCAAGTCGAAGAACTACGACGTCCGCCTCGGCGGGGTGATCGCCAACCGGTCGAAGGACACCGACCAGATCGACAAGTACAACGCGGTCGTCGGCCTGAAGACCATGGGCCACTTCCAGGATCTCGATATCATTCGCCGCTCGCGGCTGAAGAAGTGCACGCTCTTCGAGCTGGAGCCGACGCCCGAGGTGCTGGGCGTGCAGGCCGAATATCTCCGGGTCGCCGAGAACTTGTGGAACGGCGGCGAGGTCATGGAGGCGACGCCGATGAAGGATCGCGACATCTTCGAGCTGCTCGGTTTCGACTGATGACCACCTCCAGCTACCAACTCAGGCGCAGCCAGCTCCTGACCTACTTCGATCGCACCGCGGTCGATGCCTGGGCTAGGCTCACCACCGACGCACCGGTCAGCGGCATTCGTGCGACGGTGCGCGCCGGCCGGGACGAGATGCGCGCGACGCTGCTCGGCTGGCTGCCGCAGGATCTCCGCGGCTGCCGGCTCTTGGACGCCGGCTGCGGCACCGGCGCCCT
>SLRI01000373.1 GCA_007131045.1 Rhodospirillales bacterium | reverse complement strand
CGTCTATATCGACCGGCGCGAGCTCAAGTGCGCCTGCGTCGGCGGCGACAGCAAGGTGCCTCTGGGTTTCGTCTCGCTGACCGAAAACCTCATCATGATCCTGATGGCGATCTGGATGCCCTTGAACCTCTATGTCCTTTGAGCCGCCACCCACCGCCACCGCCTATGACCACCGCCCCGAAGTATCGGAGGGGTCGAAGGGGAGGCGCTGCCTCCCCTTGCCGCTTTCTCGCCTCAGCAGTCGCTGGCTTCGGGCTCGTGGACGGTGATGTCGCCTTGCAGGCTGCAGTCGCCGCTTTCGTTGTCGGCCATGCGGTTGCCGGTGATGGTAACGGAGACGGGTTGCATGTAGCGCTCGTCCTCGTCGGTGGGCTCGCGGGCGGCGTGGGTCCAGTCGTAGACGAAGATGCCGGGGCCGGCGTTGTGGTGGACGATGTTGTCCTCGATGGTGATGTCGGCCGATGCCCTGATACGGATGCCGGCGCGGCCGTTGCCGGCGACGTGGTTGTCCTGGATGCGGATGTCGCGGCTTTCGTAGACGGTGATGCCGTCGGTGCCGTTGTCGAACGATTCGTTCTGGGCGAAGGTGACGTTCCAGCTGCCCTTGTCGAGGAAAAAGCCGGCGCCGCCGTTGGCGATCGAGCGGTTGCGGGTGACCACGGTGTCGTGGATCTCGCGGCTGAGCACGATGCCGTGGCTGTCGCGGGTGTTCTGCACGAAGTTCTTGGCGATCAGCATGTCGCGGGTCGCATCGTGCGGGTCGAGGCCGTAGACGTGGCTGCCGTCGATCTCGTTCTCGAGGATGCGCACGCCGTCGGCGGCCCAGCTGAAGAAGCCGAACCAGAGGTCCTCGATCCGGTTGTCGACGATGTCGACCTCGGGCCGGCCGAGGCGGGGGCGGCGGTCGGCGTCGGTGAACGCCAAGCCCTGGGTGGAGTTGGAATCGTAGCCGAGATGGGCGAGCCGGCTCTGTCGGATGACCGTGCGGTTGGCCTCGAGCCCGGCGATCCAGGGGCGAAACTGCCGGCCCTCGGCGTCGGTCGTGGCCGGCTGGTCCTGGCCCTCGTGCCAGCCGAGGAGTTCGGCATCGCTGATCCAGAGCTCACCTGCGGCCGAGAGCAGGGCGCCCGCCTCCTGAACCAGCCGGACCTGCAGCCCGTCGATCACCAGCCCCGCCTCGTGCGCGACCAAAAGTGGTGCCGCGAGCCTGCAGGCATCGGCCTCGCAGGCGAGCAGGTCCGGCCGGTCGACGGTGGCGGCGACGTCCTCGAGCCGGTGGGTGCCGCTCTCGACCAGGACGGCCAGGCCCGGCCAGGCCGGCAACGCCTCGAGGTGGTCGAGAAAGCCGCGGCTCAGGTCACGCTCGTCGGCTGCCTCGGTGACGCTGACCGTGCCCGGCGACGAGGCCGGCAGCGGTGCCTCGAGCACCGCTCGGGCCAGCTCCTCGATCTCCTCGAGGGTCGGCACGGCCGCTGCCGCGCGTGCTCCCGCAGTGGCAAAACCCACCAGCAGCAGTGCTCCGGCGAGCCGCATCGGCAGAGGCTTGCTCAGCAATCGCTGCCTTGGGCGGGCAGGATGGTGACCACGCCTTCGAGGAGACACGGCCCGCGCTCGTTGTCGGCGAACCGGTTGCCGCTGACCGTGACCACGGTCGGCCGGATCAACGGCGCCTCCTCCTCGTTGGGCTCGCGCGCGGCCCCGCTCCAATCGTGCGCATCGACCCCGGCCCGGGCATTGCCTTCGAGCACGTTGTCCGTGATCCGCACCTCGTCCGAGGCGCGCACCCGGATGCCGGACCGGCCGCTGCCGACGATGCCGTTGCCGACCACCTCGATCGAGCCGCTCTCGTAGATGATCAGGCCGTCGCGGCCGCTGCCCTCGAGCTGGTTGCCGCTGATCGCGAGATCGACGGCGGCGCGCTCGACCAGGATGCCGGAGGCGGCGCTGCCTTCGATGCGGTTGTTCGCGACCACGGTGCCGATAGCACCGCGCGAGACGACGATGCCGTTGCCGTTCTCGGCCATGGCACCACTGCCGGTCACCACGTTCTCGGCAACCAGCGCATCGGCGGTGCCGTCGCGCAGCACGATGCCGTGCCGCCCGGCGCCGCTGATGGTGTTGCGCAGGATCGCGACGCGCGCCCCGTCGCGCACGAAGACGCCCTCATAGACGTCCTCGATCAGCGTGCCGGCGAGGTCCAGCGACGGATGGCCCGCGGGGTCCTCGCGGCTGAGCGTCATCACCGAGAGCCCGGTCGTGCCGAAGCTGTCGAAGCCGAGCGCGGCCAGCCGACTGTCGCGGATCACCGTCCGGCTCTGGTCGTAGGTGATGATGAACGGCCTGAAGCTGTCGCCGTCGGTCAGGGCCGGTGCTTCGCCGTTGCGCCCCTCGATGGTGGCGCTGCTGACGAAGAGATCGCCGAAGGCGACGATGACGCTGCCGGTAGCCTGCTCGAGCTCCACCGTGAGCCCGTCGATGATCAGCGTCGCCCCCTCTTCCACGCCGAGCGGGGCGGTGAGCCTGCAGCGCTCGGCGGCGCAGTCGAGCAGGTCGGGCCGGCCGAGTGCCGCGGCCACGGCCTCCAGTCGATGGCTGCCGCCAGCGACCACGATCCCCTCGCCCGACCAGCCGGGCAGCGCCTCCTGCAGCTCCAGGAAGTTGCGGCTGAGGACCCGCTCGTCGGCAGCGATGCCGACATAGGCCGGGGCCTCGTCCGTGGAATCCGGCATCGTGTCCGGGGCCGGGGGAAGCAGAAGCTGGACGGCCTCGATCCGGGCCTCGATCTCGGCCGTGCCCGGCACCTCGGGCGGTGCCGCCGATGCCGCAGCGGGCAGCATCGTGCCGAGGCCTGCGATCGAGAGACCGGCAACCAGGAGACAAGGGACGAGGGGCGGGCGCGCCAGCGTCCACCGCGACGACGAGAGCTGGGTCATGCCGAAACCGCGCCAGCCTCCACCGAGGGCGTCACCGGGATCGGCAGCTTGTCCAGAAGCTCCTTGGGCACGATCTGCCAGAAGCGCGGCAATTCGCGGTCGAAGTCGCGCAGGATGCGCTCGGCCAGGGCGCTCTGGGTCTGCCAGACATGTTCGACGATCAGGGTCTTCAACTCCTGCACATAGTGGTCGACAGCGAGCCGCTGCATGATCACGAAGTCGGGGTTGAGGTGCCCTTCGAGGGTCTCGTCCTCGTCCCAGACATAGGCCATGCCCCCGGACATCCCGGCGGCGAAGTTGTCGCCGACGGAGCCGAGGATGACGGCGACGCCGCCTGTCATGTACTCGCAGCCGTTGTCGCCGCAACCCTCGATGACGGTCGAGGCGCCCGAATTGCGCACCGCGAAGCGCTCACCGGCGCAACCCGCGGCGAACAGCTTGCCGGCCGTTGCACCATAGAGACAGGTGTTGCCGATGATCACGTTCTGGTGCGGCACGAGCGGGCTCGAGACCTTGGGCCGGACGGCGATGGTGCCGCCCGAGAGCCCCTTGCCGACATAGTCGTTGGCGTCGCCGAAGACTTCGAGCTTGAGCCCCTGCACGGCCCAGGCGCCGAGCGACTGGCCGGCCGAGCCCTTGAGCCGGACGGTCAGGTGGCCCGGCTGCAGCCCGGCCATGCCGTAGCGCCGGGTGATGTGCGACGAGAGCCTGGTGCCCACCGCGCGCTGCACGTTCCGGACATTGTAGGCGAGCTGCATCTTCTCGCCGTCCTCGAGCAGCGCCCGGGCGTCCTTCAGCATCTGGGCATCCAGCGTGTCGGGCACCTCGTTGCGGCCCTCGACGGTGCAGTGGCGCGGCAGGCCGCCGGTGTCGACCTGGGCCAGGATCGGGTTGAGGTCGAGATCGTCGAGGTCCTCGCTGCCGCGATTGACCTGGCGCAGCAGATCGGAGCGGCCGATCGCCTCCTCGAGCGAGCGCAGCCCCAGGGACGCCAAAATCTCGCGGACGTCCTCGGCGATGAAGCTCATCAGGTTGACGACCTTCTCGGGATTGCCGGTGAACTTGGCCCTGAGATCCTCGCGCTGGGTGCAGACGCCCACGGGACAGGTGTTGGAGTGGCACTGGCGGACCATGATGCAGCCCATGGCGACCAGCGAGAGCGTGCCGATGCCGTATTCCTCGGCCCCCAGCATGGCGGCGATGACGATGTCGCGGCCGGTCTTGATGCCGCCGTCGGTCCGAAGTGTCACCCGGTGGCGGAGGCGGTTGAGGGTCAAGAGCTGGTTGGTCTCGCTGAGCCCCATCTCCCAAGGGGCGCCTGCGAACTTGATCGAGGTCTGCGGGCTCGCACCGGTGCCGCCGACATGGCCCGAGATCAGGATGACGTCGGCCTTGGCCTTGGCGACCCCGGCGGCGATGGTGCCGATGCCGTTCTCCGAGACCAGCTTGACGCAGACCTTGGCGTCCGGGTTGATCTGCTTGAGGTCGTAGATCAGCTGGGCCAGGTCCTCGATCGAGTAGATGTCGTGGTGCGGCGGCGGGCTGATCAGGGTGACGCCGGGGGTGGCGTGGCGCAGCCGGGCGATCTCGACCGTCACCTTGAAGCCGGGAAGCTGGCCGCCCTCGCCGGGCTTGGCGCCTTGCGCCACCTTGATCTCGAGCTCGCGCGCGGCGTTCAGGTATTCGGCGGTGACCCCGAAGCGGCCGGACGCCACCTGCTTGATCGGCGAATTGGCGTTGTCGCCGTTGGGCCGCGGCGTGTAGCGCTCGACCCCCTCGCCGCCCTCGCCGGAATCGGACTTGGCGCCGATCCGGTTCATGGCGATGGTCAGGGTCTCGTGCGCTTCCGGGCTCAACGCACCCAGGGACATGCCGGGGGTGACGAAGCGCTTTCGGATCTCGGTGATGCTCTCGACCTCGTCGAGCGGCACCGGTGCCAGGCTGCGGCGGAAGTCGAGGAGATCGCGGATCGAGACCGGATCTTGCGCCTCGACCATCTCGACGAAGCGCTGATAGGCGGCGAAGCTGTCGGTGGCCACCGCCTGCTGCAACTGGTGGACCATCCGGGCCTCGTAGCCGTGCTGCTCGCCGCCGCGCCTGTAGCGGTAGAAGCCGCCGATCGCCAAGGGTGGCTCGGCCTCGTCGTAGGCGCGCTCGTGCAACGCCCGGAGCTTGTTCTTGATGCCGGTCAGCCCGATGCCGGAGATGCGGCTGACCAGGCCCGGGAAGTACTCGCGGCAGACCGAGCGCGACAGCCCCACGGCCTCGAAGTTGAGGCCGCCGCGGTACGAGCTGATGATCGAGATGCCCATCTTGGACATGATCTTGAGCAGCCCCTGGTCGACCGCCTCCTTGAAGCGGCCGAGACACTCGGCGAGCGTGAAGCCCGGGAAGAGCCCGCGGGCGTGGCGGTCGGCG
Source organism: Rhodospirillales bacterium (assembly GCA_007131045.1). Taxonomy (GTDB): domain Bacteria; phylum Pseudomonadota; class Alphaproteobacteria; order Geminicoccales; family Geminicoccaceae; genus SLRI01. Next base: position 9,510 of record SLRI01000373.1, on the reverse strand, counting down.
ATCGCGGCCTCGGCCAGGTAGGCGTTGACCGCGGTGGCGCCGACGCCGATCAGCACCGCGAAATAGTGCACGTCCAGGCACTCGCCCGAGCGCACGGTGACCGAGCTGAAGGCTCTCAGCCCCTGCCGCGTCAGGTGGCTGTGCACCGCACTGGTGGCCAGGATCATCGGGATCGGCGCGCGCTCGGCGCCGACGTTCTCGTCGGTCAGGATGAGCTGCTCGCAGCCGCCGCGCACCGCCTCCTCGGCCTCCTGGCGAATCCGCTCGATCGCGACGCGCAACCGCTCGCCCTTGGCCAGGAACGTGCAGTCGATGGTCTTGGCGTTGTCGCCGAAATAGCCCTCGAGCGCGCGGAAGTCGTCGGTCGTGAGGACCGGGCTCTCGAGCTGCAGGATCCGCGTCTGGCTCGGGTCCTCGTCGAAGATGTTGCCGAGATTGCCGAAGCGGGTCTTCAGGCTCATCACCCGCCATTCGCGCAACGAGTCGATCGGCGGGTTGGTGACCTGGCTGAACTGCTGGCGGAAGAAGTGGTGCAGGCCGCGGTAGCGCTTGGAGAGGACGGCCAAGGGCGTGTCGTCGCCCATCGAGCCCACGGGCTCCTTGGCGTCGAGCACCATCGGCGAGAGGATCAGCTCGAGATCCTCGATGGTCAGCCCGTAGAGCGCCTGGCGGCGCTTGAGGTCGGAACGGTCGAGCTGGATCGGTGCCGGTGTCGCCGCCGCCACCAGCTCGTCGAGCTGGCGGATGTTCTCGACCCACTTGCCGTAAGGCTTTTGCGCCGCGAGGTGATCCTTGAGCTCCTGGTCGCGATAGAAGCTGCCGGCCTCGAGATCGACCCCGATCATCTCGCCGGGCCCGACCCGGCCCTTCTCGACGATCGTCGATTCCTTGAGCGGGACCATGCCGGTCTCGGAGCCCACGACCAGGAGTCCGTCGGAGGTGCGGCTGTAGCGCAGCGGCCGCAGCCCGTTGCGGTCCATCCCGGCGATCACCCAGCGGCTGTCGGTGGCGACCAATGCTGCGGGGCCGTCCCAGGGCTCCATCACACAGTTGCAGTAGCTGAAGAGGTCGCGGTGCGCCTCGGGCATCCGCATCTTGTTCGACCAGGCGGGCGGCACCAGCAGGGTCTTGGCGAGGGGCAGCGAGCGACCGGCCTGGACCAGCGCCTCGGCCACCGCATCGAGGGCGGCGCTGTCGGAGCTGCCGGCCTGGATCACCGGCTTCAGGTCCTCGTTGTGGGCGCCGAAGACGTCGGCCACCATCCGCGTCTCGTGGCTCTTCATCCAGTTGACGTTGCCGCGCAGCGTGTTGATCTCGCCGTTGTGGGCGAGCGTGCGGAACGGCTGGGCGAGCCTCCAGGTGGGCCAGGTGTTGGTCGAGTAGCGCTGGTGGAAGACCGCGAAGCTCGAGGTGAAGCGCTCGTCCTGGAGATCGGGATAGAAGACGGCGAGCTGCTCGGCCAGGAACAGGCCCTTGTAGATCACCGAGCGGCAGCTCATCGAGCAGATGTAGAACTCGGTGATGTTCTCGGCCAAGGCCAGCCGCTCGATCCGCCGGCGGATCAGATAGAGGTCGCGCTCGAACCGCTCGTCGGCCCGCCCGTTCGGGTTGCCGATGATGATCTGCTCGATCTCGGGGCGGGTTGTTGCCGCCTTCTCGCCGATCACGGCGGTGTTCACCGGCACCTGCCGCCAGCCGCGGATGGCGTAGCCGAAGCGCAGGATCTCGCTCTCGACCAGGGTCCGGCAGGCTTCCTGTTGGTTGATGTTGTTGCGGGGCAGGAACACCATGCCCACGGCGATGTGCCCGCTGGCGTCCGCCAGCCCCTTGATCTGGCTCTTGAAGAAGGCCTGCGGGATCTGGATGTGGATGCCGGCACCGTCGCCGGTCTTGCCGTCGGCGTCGACCGCACCGCGGTGCCAGACGGCCTTTAAGGCATCGATGCCGGCGACCACCACCTCGCGCCGCGGCTGGCCGTCGATCGCGACCACACAGCCGACACCGCAGGCGTCCCGCTCGAAATCCTCGGGCCCGTAGCCGAGCGCCTCGAGCTTCGCCCGCTCCCTGGCATAAAGAGCGCCCTGGTCCGTCACGTTCATCATGCGCATCCTCAAGAAGCGAGCTTCAAGGGGGCGGTCGCTTCGCTCTTGTGCGCCCCGCTCTTGATGTATTGGTGAATGCCCGTCGCGGCGTCGCGGCCGTCGCGCACCCCCCAGACGACCAGCGAGGCGCCACGGACGATGTCGCCGGCGGCGAAGACGCCGGGCATTGCCGTCATCATCGTCTGCCAATCGATCTTCAACGTCCCCCAGCGGGTGACCGGCAGCTCGGGCTCGCCGAACAGCGTCACCAGATCCTCGGGATCGAAGCCCAGGGCCGCGATCACCAGGTCGGCCGGCCGGTCGGTGCTGGAGCCCGGCACCGGCTCGGGGGAGCGCCGACCGGTCACGTCGGGGGCACCGAGCCGCATCCGCTGGACCCGAACCGTCGCCACCTCGCCCTCACCCATGCCCGCACCCATGAACGCCTCGGGTGCGGAGAGCCAGACGAAATCGACCCCCTCCTCCTCGGCATTGGCCACCTCGCGCATCGAGCCCGGCATGTTGTCGCGGTCGCGCCGGTAGAGGCAGCTCACCGACTTGGCCCCCTGGCGCACGGCGGTGCGCACGCAGTCCATCGCGGTGTCGCCGCCGCCGACGACGACCACGTCGCGCCCCTTGGCGTCGAGCATGCCGCTGTCGAAGGCCGGCACGGCGTCGCCGAGGCCTTTCTTGTTGCTCGCGGTCAGGTAGTCGAGGGCCGGGACCACCCCGCCGAGCCCGACCCCAGGCGCCATCAGCGCCCGAGCCTTGTAGACGCCGGTCGCCACCAGCACCGCGTCGTGCTCGGCCCGCAGTTCGGCGAAGCTCGGGGCACCCGGCCCGCCGATCTCGCAGTTCAGGTGAAAACGGATGCCGCCCTCGGCCAGGAGCTCGGCCCGGCGGTTGACGATCGGCTTTTCCAGCTTGAAGCCCGGGATACCGTAGATCAACAGGCCGCCGACCCGGTCGTAGCGGTCGTAGACATGGGCCTGGTAGCCCTTCTTGCGCAGCTCCTCGGCAGCGGCGAGACCGGCCGGGCCGGCGCCGATGATGCCGATGCTCTCCGGCCGCTCGTGCAGGGGTTTGACCGGCTTCACCCAGCCCATGTCGAAGGCGTGATCGACGATGTGCTTCTCGACAGCTCCGATCGTCACCGTGCCGTGGCCGGCCTGTTCGATGACGCAATTACCTTCGCACAGCCGGTCCTGAGGGCAGATGCGGCCGCAGATCTCGGGCATGTTGTTGGTGGCCGAGGCCACCTCGAAGGCCTCCTCCATCCGCCCCTCGGCGGTCAACTTCAGCCAGTCCGGGATGTTGTTGTGCAGCGGGCAGTGGACCTGGCAGAAGGGGATGCCGCACTGCTCGCAGCGCGAGGCCTGCTCGGCCGCCTTGTCCGCCTCGTAGCGGCCGTAGATCTCGTCGAAATCGGCGGCCCGGTCGGGTGCCGGGCGCTTGGCCGGCATCGCCTTGGGCACATCGGTGAATTGCATCATCTTGGCCGCCATGGCGGGTCCTCCTCTCGGGCCACGAACTCGGTGATCACTGGCCGGGCAATAATTGGCCCAGCGATCACTGGCGATGCGCAGCGACCACCATGAAGCCTGCCGATCGTCGGCGGACTTCACGGGCAGCTACACGGGTGGCGGAGCCTTGATGTTTAGTCTGTTGACGCCCGCGCGTCCAGGGGCGCACGGGCGGGTCGTCACAAAATGCGACTGGTTTTTTGCATCAATTCGCCGCCTTCTTCAAAATCGGCCGATCCGAGGCCCGGAGCGGAGAGAGCTCGTCTCGCTTCGTGACGATGCCGCTCACGCCACCGGCCGGGCCTGGCGGCGGGGACGGGTGAACGGTGCCAGACAACCCGGCACGATCACCTCTATCGGCGTCGGCTGAATGCCGAGATCCCGCAATGTCAGCGCGCCCTCGCTCACCACGTTGTCCGTCTTCAACATCAAGAGCTGGTCACGGGTCAGTGGCGGGGTCGGCAGGAACTCCAGAAAACGCGCCTGGATCGCCGCGATGCGGCTCGGCAGCGGCAACAGCAGCCGGCGGCGGTTGACCGTGTCCAGGATGTAGCGCAGCAACTCCGCGAAGCTCCGCACCTCGGGGCCGCCGAGCTCGAAGGTCTTGCCCTGATGCTCGTCGCTCTCGACGCAGCGCCCGATGGCCTCGGCGACATCGCCCACATAGACCGGCTGAAACCGTGTCTTGCCGCCGTCGATCAGCGGCAGGAACGGCGACATGACGCTCATTTGCGCGAAGCGCGCGAAGAACCCGTCGCCGGGGCCGAAAACGATCGACGGACGGATGATCGTGGCCTTGGGAAAGGCCGCCCTTACCACCGCCTCGCCCTCGCCCCTGCTCTTGGCGTAGAGGGCCTCGCCCTGCGGATCGGCGCCGATCGCCGACATCTGGACCAGCCGGCGAACGCCCGTGGCCGCCGCGGCCTGGGCGATCCGTTCGGGCACGTCGCGATGCACGGCCATGAAGTCGCCCGAGCGCCGCTCGAACAGAATGCCCAAGAGGTTGACCACACCGGTCGAGCCGTCGACCAGCCGCTTCACCCCGGCCTCGTCCGCGGCATAGGGCAGCAGCGCGATCTGCCCGACCGCCCCCATCGGCCGCAGGAAGCCCGCCCGGTCGGGATCACGGGTCACCACCCGGATCGTCGCCCCGGTTTGCGCCACCCGCCGGACCAGATGGCGCCCGATGAATCCGGTGCCGCCGAAAATCGTCACCACCTCGTTGCGCATCGCCCCTCCTTCTCTCTTCGTTCCGGCCGCGCACTCGACTGACGTCTCGCCCGAGCCGGCGCTCGCGTCGGGCCGTCGCCGTTGTCGACAAACTGCCGCTCGGACGCAAGATGGGCGAAGCGCGCAGCTCGTGCGATCGCCGATGGCGGCGCTGCCAAGCTTGACGGCCGGGCCATTCATCCATAGATGCTGCTGGCCAAGCCCGATCGGCCACGATCGGGTATGGGCCCAGGTGGCGGAACTGGTAGACGCGCTAGCTTCAGGTGCTAGTGACCTTCTGGTCGTGGAGGTTCGAGTCCTCTCCTGGGCACCATCCCCGCACTGCTTTAACGCGATTTTTACCCAGCTTGCGCTATATCCCGGACCTCTCGCCGTGACCGGGCCGCCTCGGCGCGCGCCATCCGGCGGTGAACGAGCCGAAAGTGATCTTGTTCGATGACCGTGAACGTCCACCGGAACGATTTGCCCGACGGCCTCGATCTCGGCCCGGTCATCGCCGTCGACAGCGAGACCATGGGCCTCGACCCCCGGCGCGACCGGCTCTGCGTGGTGCAGCTTTCGGCCGGCGACGGCACGGCGCATCTGGTCCAGCTCGACCGCGGGGTGACGGACGCGCCGCGGCTCCGGGCACAGCTCGCCGATCCGGCGCGGCTCAAGCTGTTCCACTACGCCCGGTTCGACCTCGCCGTGCTGCATTATCATCTCGATATTCAGGCCTCCCCGGTCTTCTGCACCAAGATCGCCTCGCGGCTGGTGCGCACCTACACCGACAGGCACGGCCTGAAGGATCTCTGCCGCGAGCTCTTGGGCATCGATCTCTCGAAGACCGAGCAGAGCTCGGATTGGGGCGCCGACAACCTGAGCGAGGCGCAGCAGCGCTACGCCGCACAGGACGTGCTCCACCTGCATGCGCTGATGGGGCGGCTCGAGGCGATGCTGGAGCGCGAAGAGCGGCGCAGGCTGGCCCAGGCCTGCTTCGACTTCCTGCCGACCCGGGTCGCGCTCGACCTCGCCGGCTGGCCCGACATCGACATCTTCGCGCATTCGTGAGGCCGACCCGGTGCGCCGATCGGCCGGAATTGACCGAAAGCAGACCACGGCGCATAGTCCTTGCCGTGCGGCGTTGCGCTGTGCTTTGTCCGGGACCGCTCGGTCGAGGCCAGCTGCGGCGTTGCCCGGGCGGAAGGCGCGAGGCGCCGACGCGGCACCGGATCGGTCGCCGCCGATGACGACGAGGAGCAGCGCTTGAGCCAGCCGGCACTGCAAGCGGAACACGAGGCCCGACCGCGTCGAGACGACAGCGGCGATCGCGTCGTCGAGCGCCCGCATCGGGTCGCCGTCGCGGCGCGCAGCGACGACGTTCTCCAGCACGGCCGAACCGTGCTCGAGGTCGAGGCCGCGGCGCTGACGGCCCTCGCCCGCGGGCTCGATGGTGCCTTCACCCGGGCCGTGGCGATCATCCAGGGGCTCGAGGGCCGGGTGGTGTGCACCGGCATGGGCAAGAGCGGCCACATCGCGCGCAAGATCGCGGCCACCCTTTCGTCGACCGGCACGCCCGCCATGTTCGTCCATCCGGGCGAGGCCAGCCACGGCGATCTCGGGATGATCACCGCCAAGGACGCGGTCCTGGCGCTTTCCAACTCCGGCGAGACGGCCGAGCTCAAGGACCTCATCCTCTATACCCGCCGCTTCGCCATCCCGCTGATCGCGATGATCGGCAGGCCGGCGAGCACGCTCGGTCGCGAGGCCGAGGTGGCGCTGGTGCTGCCCGAGCTCACCGAGGCCTGCCCGATGGGCCTCGCCCCCACCACCTCGACGACCGCCATGCTGGCGCTGGGCGACGCGCTCGCGGTGGCACTGCTGCAGAGCGCCGGCTTCACGCCGCAGCACTTCGCGGTGTTCCATCCGGGTGGCAAGCTCGGCAGCCAGCTGCTGCGGGTCGACCAGCTGATGCGCGGCCCTGCCGAATTGCCGCTGGTAGCCCCCGATTGTCCGATGAGCGAGGCGCTGGTCGTGATGACCGAGAAATGCCTCGGCTGCGTCGGCGTCGCCGCCACCGACGGCCGGCTGCTCGGCATCGTCACTGACGGCGACATCCGCCGGCGGATGGGCACGGATCTCCTGGCGCGCCGGGCCGAGGAGGTGATGACCCGGGGCCCGTTGACGATCGCCCCCGACCTGCTCGCCGTCGAGGCGCTGCGCACCATGAACAGCAACTCGATCACCGTGCTCTTCGTCGTTGTCGAGGGGGTGCCGGTGGGGGCCGTGCACGTCCACGATTGCCTGCGTGCCGGAATCGCCTGATGCGGCGGCTCATGCAACAGGCCCCGGCTGCCGCGGTCGTCCTTTTGGCCGCCGTCTGGATGGTAGGCGCCGCTACGGCGCAAGAGACCGGCGGCGGGCTCGGCAGCCACGACGCCAGCCTGCCGATCGAGATCGTGGCCGACCGGCTGACCGTCGAGCAGGCCGAGGGCCGCGCCGTCTTTTTGGGCAACGTTTTGGCCGAGCAGGGCGAGATGCTGCTGCGCGCCGACCGGCTGGTCGTCTACTACGCCCTCGGCGAAGAGGGGGTCGAAGGCCAGGCGATCCGCCGGATCGAGGTCGAGGGCAACGTCACCATCGCCTCTGAGGCCGAGACCGCGGTCGGCGAGGAGGGCTTCTACGACGTCACCGGGGCGATGATCGAGCTCGCCGGCAACGTCGTCTTGACCCGCGACGCCCATGTCATTCGCGGTGATCGGCTGGAGATCGACGTCGAGCGGCAGCTCGCGACCATGACCAGCGCGCCCGGCCGCCCCGTGGGCGAGCGGGTGCGGGCACTCTTCCGTCCGGCACCGGACGAAGAAGGCTGAAGCGGTGGCGACCGACCTCACCCTCGAGAAGCCCGACCGGCTGCGGCACGATTCCACCGCCAACGGTTCGGCCGAGCGACCGCCGGCGTCGTCCCCTGCGCCGACCCCGACCGCCGCTCGCGTTGCGGCACCTTCGGGCAAGCTCGAGGTCAAGGGGCTGATGAAGGCCTATTCGGGCCGGGTCGTCCTCCGCGATGTCGATTTCGCCATCTCGCCGGGCGAGGCGGTGGGGCTGCTCGGGCCCAACGGCGCCGGCAAGACCACGAGCTTCTACATGGTCACGGGCCTGGTTGCCGCCGATGCCGGGCAGATCCTCCTCGACGGCCAGGACGTGACCCACCTGCCGATGCACCGGCGGGCCCGCCTCGGCATCGGCTATCTGCCGCAGGAGGCATCGATCTTTCGCGGGCTCAGCGTGGCACAGAACATCCAGGCCGTGCTCGAGGTGCGGGTGAAGGACCGGGCCGAGCGGCGCCGGCGCCTCGCCGGGCTGCTCGACGAGTTCGGTCTGACACACCTGGCCGGAGCACCGGCGGCGACGCTCTCGGGTGGCGAGCGGCGGCGCTGCGAGATCGCCCGGGCCCTGGCCTCCGATCCCCGCTACATCCTGCTCGACGAGCCGCTGGCCGGGATCGACCCCTTGAACGTCGCCGAGATCCGCCATCTCGTCGGCCATCTCAAGACCCGCGGCATCGGCGTGCTGATCACCGATCACAATGTCCGCGACACGCTCGCCATCATCGATCGCGCCTACATCCTGGCCGACGGCATCGTCATCAAGGAGGGCAGCCCCGCCGAGATCATCGCCGACCCGGATGTGCGCCGGGTCTATCTGGGCGACAGCTTCGACCGCTGAGCGGTCGGCGAGACAGCTGCTGAGGAAGCGCATGGGCCGCATCGTCGACGAACCGACCTTGGACGAGAGCCGGCCGACCGGCGCCGGGGCGGCCAGCGCTCCGGTCGGGGCCTGAGGTCGGCTTCCATGGCGCTCGGTCTTCGCCTCGACGTTCGGCAGTCGCAGAGCCTGGTGCTCACCCCGCAGCTGCAGCAGGCGATCCGCCTCCTGCAGCTGTCCAACCAGGAGCTGCTCGGCACCCTGCAGAGCGAGGTCGCCGAGAACCCCTTTCTGGAGCTCGCCGAGACCAGCGTCGAGACCCGGGCGCCGCCGGCCCAGCGCCCGGCGGCCGAGCCCGGCGCCGGCGGGCCCGAACCCGCGCTGCCGCCGGGAGCGCCGACGTCGACCGGTGATGCTGCCGGCGACTGGGACCAGCCGCGCTCGCCGCTCGCCCTCGACCAGCAACTGCACGCCAAGCGGCAAACCGGCGGCGACGACCAGCGCAGCCTGGAGGCGCGGTTCAGCGAACTGCCCTCGCTTCGCCAGACGCTGCGCCGTCAGGTCGGCATGCTGACCGGTGACGCCGAGCTGCGCGGGCTCGCCGCCTGCCTCACCGACTGGGTCGACGACGACGGCTATCTGCGCGAGGACGACACCGAGATCGGCCGTCGGCTGGGCGCCAGCATCGAGCGCGTCGCCGCGGCACGGGCCCTTCTCCAGCGCTGCGAGCCGACCGGCATCGGCGGCCGCGACCTCGCCGAGTGCCTGGCCATCCAGCTCGCCGAGAAGAACCGTCTCGATCCCGCGATGCGCCGCCTGCTCGACAACCTGCCGCTGCTGGCGCGGGCCGACTGGCCGGCGCTGATGCGGCTCTGCGGGGTCGACCGCGAGGATCTCGAGGAGATGGTGGGCGAGCTCAAGGCGCTCGACCCGCGGCCCGGTCATCGCTTTCCGGCCGAGCCGACCACGGCGGTGCTGCCCGACATCGT
>SLRI01000607.1 GCA_007131045.1 Rhodospirillales bacterium | reverse complement strand
GAGGGAGAGCAGAATGTACAAGGTTCGGGTGCGGGACCGGATGATGATCGCGCACAGCTTCAAGGGCGAGGTCTTCGGCCCGGCGCAGGCGCTGCACGGCGCCACCTTCGTCGTCGACGTCGAATTTCGCCGCGAGGACGTCAACGAGGACAATATCGTGGTCGACATCGGCCGCGCGATCGACCAGCTCAAGGCCGTTCTGGCCGGGCTGAACTACAAGAACCTGGACGAGATCGAGGCCTTCCGCGGCCAGAACACCACCACCGAGTTTCTCGCTCGGCACATCTTCGAAAAGATGAAGGCGGCGATCGCGGCCGGCAAGCTCGGGCCCGGCAGCGAGGCGCTCGACGGGCTGCGGATCGAGCTCGCCGAAAGCGACGTCGCCTGGGCGAGCTACGAGGCGGCACTCTGAGCCGCGGGCGGCGGCCGCTCGAAGCTTGTTCCGAAGCGCCCGAGCCGGTAGGCAGCCACCTGCGGTCGCAAGAGGGCGACCGCGCTGGACCACCCCTGCCCGCAGGTGCCCGCATGCCCATCGCCCCCGAACGGTTGCTCGAAGCCCTGGTCGACATCGCCGACGAAGCCGGTCGGGAGATCATGCGCCACTACGCCTCGGGCACCGAGGTCGCCGAGAAAGCCGACAAGTCACCGGTGACCGCGGCCGACGAGGCCGGCGAGGCGATTATCCTGAAAGCCCTAGCCGAGCTGACCCCGGACATCCCGGTGATCGCCGAGGAGGCGGTCGCCAAGGGCCAGATACCGAAGGTCGGCGACAAGCCCTTCTGGCTGGTCGATCCCTTGGACGGGACCAAGGAGTTCATCCAGCAGCGCGGCGAGTTCACGGTCAATATCGGCCTCGTCGAGGACGGCCTGCCGACGCTCGGCGTGGTGACCGCGCCGGCCATCGACACCGCCTGGTGGGGGGCCGTGGGCCATGGCGCCAAACGGCGCAAGGGCGGTGTCGTCGAGCCGATTGCCGTGCGCGCGACGCCGCCGGCGGGCGGGCTGGTCGCCGTCGCCAGCCGCTCGCACCGCGACGCCGAGACCGACGCCTGGCTCGCCGCACACGGCATTACCGACACAATCTCGTTCGGCAGCTCGCTCAAGTTCTGTGCCGTGGCCGAGGGCCGGGCCGATGTCTATCCCCGCTTCGGGCGGACGATGGAGTGGGACACGGCTGCCGGCCACGCGGTCCTGCGCGCCGCCGGCGGCGAGGTGGTGACGACGACCGGCGAGCCCTTCCGCTACGCCAAGCCGGGCTTCGCCAACGATGGCGGCTTCATCGCCCGGGCGCATGGCTGACGCCCAGCGTCGCTACTGATGGCGGGGCTCGGGCTCGCCGCCCGGCTGCTCCGCCGGCTGCCGGCCGAAACCGCGCACGACATGGCGATCCGGGCCCTGCCCTTCGCACCCCGCATGAAGCTGGCCGTGCCACCCGGCCTCGCCACCCGATTGGCCGGGCTGGAGCTCGCCCACCCCCTGGGCCTCGCCGCCGGCTTCGACAAGAACGCGGCAGCGCTCTCGGGTCTCGCCCGGCTCGGCTTTTCCTGCATCGAGGCCGGCACGGTCACGCCGCGGCCGCAGGCGGGCAATCCCAAGCCCCGCCTCTTCCGCCTGCCTGAGGACCGGGCGATCATCAACCGCATGGGCTTCAACAATGCCGGGCTCGACGCCTTCGCCGCCCGGCTCGCCGCCCGCCCCCGCGATGTCGTGATCGGCGCGAATATCGGCATCAACAAGGACGAGACCGACCCGCCCGCGGCCTATGCGCGGGGCGCAGAACGGCTCTTGCCGATCGCCGACTACCTCACCGTCAACGTCTCCTCGCCCAACACCCCGGGGCTGCGCGACCTGCAGGAGCGAAAGGCGCTCACCAGCGTCCTCGAAGCGGTGACGGCGGCGCGCAGCCGGCACGAGCAAGCCGGTGGCCAGAGCCGCCCGATCTTCCTCAAGGTGGCCCCCGACCTCGACGATGCGGCAGCGCTCACCATCGTCGATGCCGCGATCGAGGCCATGATCGACGGCATCATCGTCTCGAACACCACGATCGCCCGCCCGCCGGGCCTCACCAGCGCGGCCAGAGGCGAAGCCGGCGGGCTGAGCGGCCGCCCCCTCATGGCGCCTTCGACCCGCCTGCTCGCCCTGATGGCCCGCCACGCCGAAGGCCAGCTCGCCTTCATCGGTGTCGGTGGCATCGGCTCGGGGGCAGATGCCTACGCGAAGCTCCGCGCCGGGGCCACTACCCTTCAGCTCTACACCGCTTTCGTCTACGACGGCCCGGCCGTCATCCAGCGCATCCTCAACGAATTGGCCGAATGCCTGGCACGAGACGGCTTCGCGAACGCGACGGCGGCCGTCGGGACGGCGAATTGAAGTTTGTGGCGGGTTCCTTCCAGCTTGACGCCCACCAAATCCGGGCCTACTGCCTCCTCCCGTGGTGATTTGAGCCGGTCGGCTTGCGGGCCACGTTAAAGAATCCGCTAAAAGGCCGGGTGCCGCGTGAGCCCTGGTCCGAGTCGACCGGGGCTTTTTTGTTTGGAGCGGCGGTCATGTCGGGACGGGACGAGGCGGGCTGGCGGCTGGAGACGCGGCTGGTGCAGGGGGCCCTGGATCGCTCGCATCACGGCGAGACGGCGGAAGCGCTCTACCTCACCTCGGGCTTCGTCTACGACGAGGCGGGCGACGCCGAGGACCGCTTCAAGGACCGCGCCCCGGGCTTTATGTACAGCCGCTACGGCAACCCGACCGTGGCCACCTTTGAAGCCCGGCTCGCGGCGATCGAGGGCGCCGAGGCCTGCTGTGCCGTCAGCTCCGGCATGGCCGCGGTCAACGCCTCCTTGATGTGCAACCTGAAGGCGGGCGACCGGGTGGTCGCCGCCCGGGCGCTGTTCGGCTCGTGCCGCTACATCATCGGCGACATCTTGCCCCGCTTCGGCATCGAGGCGGTGTTCGTCGACGGCGCCGACCTCGAAGCCTGGCGCGCAGCCCTCGCCGCGCCCACCACCATGGTCTTCTTCGAGACACCGTCCAACCCCACGCTCGAGCTCGTCGACATCGCGGCCGTGGCCGAGCTCGCCCATGCCGCAGGCGCCCTGGTCGTGGTCGACAACGTCTTCTCGACCCCGCTGCTGCAGCGCCCCTTGGCGCTCGGTGCCGACATCGTCGTCTACTCGGCGACCAAGCACATCGACGGCCAGGGCCGCTGCCTCGGCGGGGCGGTGCTGAGCACGAAGCGCTTCCGCGACGACGTGCTCCACCCCTACCTCAAGCACACCGGGCCGAGCCTCAGCCCGTTCAACGCCTGGCTGCTCTTGAAGGGCCTGGAGACCCTGCCGCTCCGCGTCAACCAGCAATGCCGCTCGGCCGAGCATCTGGCGCACCATCTGCAAGCGCATCCGAAGATCCGCCGGGTCATCTATCCCGGCCTCGAAAGTCACCCGCAGCACGCCCTCGCCCGCCGCCAGATGCGCGCGGGCTCGACCCTCCTCGCCTTCTATGTCGGCGGCGGCAAGGAACGGGCGTTCGAGGTCCTCAACCGGCTCGCGCTGATCGCGATCTCCAACAATCTCGGCGATTCCAAGAGCCTGGTGACTCACCCGGCCACCACCACGCACTCCAAGCTGCCGCCCGAGGAGCGGGCCGCGCTCGGCATCGACGACGACCTGATCCGCCTCTCGGTCGGGCTCGAGCATGTCGACGACCTGATCGAGGATCTGGAGCAGGCGCTCGCTTGACCGACCCCCGTCCGCGTCGCCAAGAAGGGCGCCGACAACTCGAGCAAAGGCAGGACGGATGGCGGCGAACGACAACGGCACGATCGACCTCGTGCTCTTCGATCTCGGCGGGGTGCTGATCGACTGGGAGCCGCGACGGCTCTACCGCAAGATCTTCAGTGACGAGGCGGCGATGGAACGCTTCCTCGCCACCGTCTGCACCCCGGCCTGGAACCTCGAGCTCGACCGCGGCCGGCCGTTCGCCGAAGCCGTAGCCGAGCTCGTCCATCGCCATCCGGACCAACAGGCGGAGATATCGGCCTACCACGAACGCTGGATCGAGATGATCGGCGG
>SLRI01000116.1 GCA_007131045.1 Rhodospirillales bacterium | reverse complement strand
GGCTCAGGTTCAAGGAGCCGTTGACCTCGGTGCCGAGGTCGAGCGTGTCCTTCCAGGCCCAGAGCTGCAGGTTCTCGTAGACCGGGATGACGCAGACCTCCTCCATGATCTTCTGCTGCGCCGTGGCCCAGAGCTCGAGCTGCCGGTCGGAATCGGTCTCCGTGCGCGCCGCCTCGATCTCCTCGTCGGCCACGTCGCAATGCGAGAAGTTGGTCACGGCGCCCGGCCGACCGACGGTCGACGGCCCGTAGTAGAACTGGGTGAGGTAGACGTCGGCGATCGGGAAGCGGGCGGCCGAGTAGTGCACCAGCTGCGACAGGTCCTCGCGGATCTGGGCGTGGAAGGTGGCGTGCTCGACCTGGGTGATGGTGAGATTGATGTTCGCTTCGGCCAAGAGCGCCTGGATCACCTCGATGGTGGCGAGCATGCCGGGCAGCGTGGTGTGGATGGTGTTGATCGTGACCCCGTCGGGATGCCCGGCCTCGGCCAGGAGCTCCTTCGCCCGGTCGACATCGAAGTCGTAGGTCGGCACGTCGCTGGTGTAGCCGAGATAGCCCTCGGGCACCGGCGAGATCGAGGCGCGGGTGACGTCCTCACCCCGGAACGCGACCATGGCGTCGCGGTCGAGAGCATGGGCGATGGCGCGGCGGACCCGGACGTCGTCCAAGGGCGGCATCGTCATGTTGAGGTGGAGGACGGACATCTCGCCCGGCGCCATCACCACGACATTGGTGCCCGGAACCTGGGCGATCCGCTCGGCCCAGGTCTGGTCCTGCCGACCATAGATCATGTCGAGCTCGCCCGACTGGAACGCCAGGTCCCGGCTCGCATCGGACGGGATGTAGCGGTAGTAGATCTCCTCGATGTGCGGCGCACCTCTGAAATAGGCCTCGTTGGCGACCAGCCGGACGAACTGCTGCGGCTGGTACTCGGCGAACATGAAGGGGCCGGTGCCGATCGGGTTCAGCGTGAAGTCCTCGCCCAGCGCCTCGACCGCCTCACGGCAGACGATGTTGCCGCCGTGATAGTTGACGTAGAGACCCAAGAGCGAGGGGACCGGCTGGCTGAGCACGATCTCGACCTCGTGGTCGCCGGTGGCGGTAATCGTGTCGACCGCGGCATAGTCGTTGGCGAAGGAGGAGCTGTCGGGATCACGGGCCCGCTCGAGGCTCCAGACCACGTCCTCGGCGGTGAGCTCGCCGTAGTCGCCGTGGCACTGCACGCCCTCCCTGATCTGGAAGGTCCAGGTGAGGCCGTCCTCCGACGATTCCCAGCTCTCGGCGATATCCGGCTCGATGAACTCCGGACTGGCCTCGCCGGGCTCGATTCGCACCAGGCCGCTGAAGATGTAGTGCAGCACGCCTTTGTCCGGCGTGGTCGTGGCGGTGTGCGGGTCGAGCCTGCCGACATCGGCCGAGGCCATGCCGATATTCAGTGTGGTCTGCTGGGCCAGGGCAGGGCCTGCCGTGAGCAGCAAGGCCGCGGCACTGGTAGCGAGCCATTTCGTCATCGTGACGTCCCCTTTTTTATTGATCGGCGCTCACCCAGTTGTGGCCGGATCGGCGGCCCTCGACAAGACCGGCCTTCACCACGCATCCTCCAATCGACAATTGACCAAGAGCTCGGCGACCGCGGCCGTGTTCGGCAATGCCAGCAGGGTTGCGACCAGGCTCGCCAGATCGCCCGGATCGATCATCTCGGCCCGGCTCACCTTGGTCACATCGGCGACCAGATCGGTCGCAACGAAGCTCGGGCAGACGGCCGTGGCCCTCACCCCGTCCTCCCAGGCCAGCCGCCGGGCGCTGTGGGTCAGCGCCATCACCGCGAACTTGCTCATCGAATAGGCGACGTTGTCGTTCCTCACCCGCTTGCCGGAGAGCGAGGCGATGTTGACGATCCGCCCATTGCCCGACGCCCGGAGTGCGGGCAGGCAGAGCTTGATCATGTTGAGCGGCGCCTTGACGTTGACCGCATAGATCCGGTCGAGCTCGGCCTCGCTGACCGTCTCGATCGTGCCCTTCACCCCGATGCCGGCATTGTTCACCAGCCCGTCGATCCGCCCGAATCGGGCCGTGACGGCATCGACCCAGGCCGCGTGACTGGCCCGATCCTCGGCGTCGTAGCGCGCATGGTGCACGCGCTCGGCCGGGAAGCGGTCACTCACGGCATCGAGATCGGCGGGGTTCCTGGCCCCCAGACTCACGGCATAGCCTTGTTCGAGCAGGTGCTTCGCGATCGCCGCACCGATGCCGCGGCTGGCACCGGAGACGAGAACGACGCGGCCATCGGGGTCGAGCATGAGGTGTCTCCAAGAGAAGAGGCGGGGAAGATGATCCTCCCCGCACCCCACCGAAATTTCGAGGGCCAAGACCTCGAAAACTGGGGGGAAATCATTTCCCCCGCATCTGTTTTCTATCAAGTTTCCAGCTCTGCCAACTCGCCCAAGCGAACGGGCTCGAGCGGCGGCCGGATGCGCAAGGTGCCGACCTCGTCCAGCCGCCGCTTCGTCGTCAATGCGATGATCTCGCTGAGCAAGAGCCCGCACATCCGTCCCTGGCAGAGCCCCATGCCGCAGCGGGTGAAGGTCTTGACCCGGTTGGGACCGGTGGCCCCCTCGGCGATGGCGGCGCGGATGGCGCCCGCCGTCACCCGCTCGCAGCGGCAGACGATCACCTCGTCCTCGAGGCCACGGGCAAGTTCGGGTGGCGGGTAGCGGTGGTCGATGAAGCGGCGCACCTTCTGCTGACGGGCGCGCTGCGCACGCAGCCAGCCGCAGCGGCGCTCGTGAGTTTGTGTGTCGATCCGCTCGAGCGCATGGCCGATGTCGTAGGCGGCGATCTCGCCCTGCAGCACGGCGCTCGCCTCGCCCTCGATCCCGGCACCATCACCGGCGATCCAAAGATGGCGGCCCTCCACCCGGCCATGCGCGTCGAGCACCGGCTCGAAGGCCCGGCGCAAGGCATTCCAGCGATGCTCGACGCCGAGCAGCCGGGCAAGTGCGGTCTGCGGCACGACCCCTTCGTGAACCGCCAGGAGCGGCGTCTCGAGCCGTACGGTGCCGCCGCCCAGGGTCGCCACCACGGCCTCGATGCGGTCACTGCCCAGAGCTTCGATCCCGTTGACGAAGCGATGGATCTTCACGCCGGAAAGGGCTCGGGCGACCAGGAGCCCGAGGCCACGGCTGAACTCGGGCTTGCCGACAGCGCCGGCCAGATAGGGCAGCGCACCGCCGAGGCCGCCCCGGATGGTCGTATCCAGATAGGCCTTGGGCTTGATGCCCTTGGCGGCGAACTCGGCCAGGACCAGGAGCGGCAGCGGCCCGGAGCCCGCCATGACCCAATCGCCGGTCGGCACTACGCCGCCGCTCTTGAACGCCGTCTGCAGGGCACCGACGCCCATCACCCCCGGCAGCGTCCAGCCCTTGAAGACGACCGGGCGCTCCATCGAGCCCGCGGCGACCAGGATCGCTCGGGCCTCGAGGCGCCGGCTCCGCTCACCGTCGCTCCAGGCGATGACGTTCTCGGCCGTCACGTCCCAAACGGTGGCGCCGAAACGGAAGCTGGCGCCGGCCCGCTCGGCCCGGGCGAAGGCCGCGGCCCCACCACCAGCCCCGCCCCGCCAGACCTGGCCGCCGGCGGACGGGTTCTTGTCCAAGACGACAACGGCGAGGCCTCTCGATGCGGCGACTCGGGCGGCGGTGAGCCCCGCCGGCCCCGCACCGATGACGGCGAGATCGGTCTCCTCCATCAGCCTCGCTCCAGCCGGGTGCGCACCTTCATGCCGTCACGCACCGCCACCAGGCAGGCCTGCCTGCCCGGTACCCCGTCGATCTCGACCAGGCAGCCGAAGCAGACCCCGATCAGACACCAGGGCCCCTCGGCCTCGCCGCTCACCGGATGCCGGCCGAAAGCCGCATGTCCCGCGAGCAACAGCGCGGTGGCGACACTCGCCCCTTCGGGTGCCTCGCAGGCGGCGCCGTCGACCTCGAGGCGAACCATCCGGCCCCCGCCCAAGGCCTTGAACCCGCTCATGCCGCCTCGCCGAATCGGCCGGGCGCGAAGCTCGC
>SLRI01000616.1 GCA_007131045.1 Rhodospirillales bacterium | reverse complement strand
TCGCGTCGTCGCGGTCGAGCCGCAACCGGATTTCGCCCGCTTTCTCCGGCATCTGGTCAAGCGGCGGCCGGGAATCGTGCTCGAAGAAGTGGCGATCGCGGCCGCGCCCGGCGAGATCGAGCTGCATCTCAGCGCGGCCACCCCCACCGTCACCACGGCGTCGAAGAGCTTCATCGACGGCGTGGCCGCGATCCCGTCCTTCGGCCAAGTGCGCTGGGGCGAGATGGTGCGGGTGCCCGCGGTAACGCTGGATCAGCTGATCGCCCGGCACGGCCTGCCGGATTTCCTCAAGCTCGACATCGAGGGGCTGGAAGAGGCCGCGCTGCAGGGCTTGAGCCGGGCGCCGGGGCTCGTCTCGTTCGAGTTCCTGGCCGGCCGGATCGCCACGGCGCGGGCCTGCCTCGATCGGCTCGAGCAGCTGGCGGGATGGTCCTTCAACGTCTCGCGCGGCGAGAGCCTCGAGCTCGAGTGGGCGACATTCGTCGACCGGCCGGCTCTGGAGGCCTGGCTCGACGCCCATGCCGGGCAGGACTTCTCGGGCGACATCTACGCGCGGCGGCTGGATCCTTGACCTCGAGCCTCGAGCCCGAGCGCTACTGGGCCGAGCTGCTCGCCACCCGCAGGCTGCCGGCAGTGGCGCAAGACGACCCCCTGGCCCGGGCCTATCTCGATTTCGCCGCGCCGGAGCGGGTGGTGTTGGGCCATCTGGGGCAGAGCCTGGATGGCCGGATCGCGACCGTTTCCGGCCATTCGGCTGGGGTGACGGGTCCCGCGAACATCGCCCATTTGCACCGCTTGCGGGCATTGGCCGATGCCGTGCTGGTCGGCGCCGGGACCGTCCACCACGACGATCCGCTGCTGACGACCCGGCTGGTCGAGGGGCCGTCGCCGGTCCGCGTCGTGATCGACAGCGAGCGCCGGCTCGAGGCACGCTTCGGCCTGTTTCAGGAGGGGCCGCCGACGCTGGTGCTCTGCGCCGAGGCCGCCTTCGACCAGCCGCTTCTGGGCCGGGCCGAGGTCGTACCGGTGGCGGCCGATGCCGATGGCTGTCGGCCCGAGGCGGTGCTGGACGCGCTTCGGGCGCGCGGGCTGAAGCGGATCTTCATCGAGGGCGGCGGGCGGACCGTCTCGCGCTTCCTCTATGCCGGGGCCCTGGATATCCTCGAGATTTGCGTCTCGCCGGTGATCATCGGCGCCGGCCGGCCGGCGATCAGCGGGCCCGAGATCGCCAGCATGGACCAGGCGCTCCGGCTCGACGGCCCGACCATACCGATGGGCGGTGATATTCTCTTTCACTTCCACCTGGAAACTCTCGGGCGGCGTCGTCCCACCTTGACATGTCGGGGTGCGTAGCCGAATCCTTCAGCACAACTCGGACAGAAGCCCGAGAACCCAGTCAGGGAGAGACATCATGCGACGGACCCTCGTCGCAGCCGGACTGACGGCTGCACTTCTGGGCGGAACCTCGCTCGCCTCGGCCGAGACGATCACCATCGCCACGGTCAACAACTCCGACATGATCATCATGCAGAACCTCTCCTCGCAGTGGGAGGAGGACACGGGCAACTCGATCGAGTGGGTGGTGCTCGAGGAGAACGTGCTCCGGCAGCGGGTGACCACCGACATCGCCACGGGCGGCGGCCAGTTCGACATCATCACCATCGGCTCCTACGAGGCGCCGATCTGGGGCGAGCAGGGCTGGCTTGTCGCGGTCGACGACTTCGGCGACGACTACGACTACGACGACATCTTCGAGAGTGTGCGCGAAGGGCTCAGCCACGACGGCACCCTCTATGCCGTGCCGTTCTATGCGGAGAGCTCCTTTACCTTCTACCGCTCCGACCTCTTCGAGGAGGCCGGGATCGAGATGCCCGAGCAGCCGACCTACGATCAGCTCATGGAGTTCGCAGCAGAACTGCACGATCCCGACAACCAGATCTACGGCACCTGCCAGCGCGGCAAGCCCGGCTGGGGCGAGAACATGGCGTTCGTGGGGCCGATGGTGAACGCCTTCGGCGGCCGCTGGTTCGACGAGGAGTGGCAGCCGCAGCTCACCTCCGAGCCCTGGGTCAACGCGGTCAACTATTACGTCGAGCTGATGACCAACTACGGCCCGCCCGGTGTCAGCAGCAACGGCCACAACGAGAACCGGGCGCTGTTCGCCTCCGGCAATTGCGCCACCTGGGTCGATGCCACCTCGGCCGCCGGCTACATCTTCAATCCGGACGAGAGCCGGGTCGCGGATACCACGAGCTTCACCCAGGCGCCCAAGCAGGTGACCGACAAGGGTGCCGGCTGGTTCTGGGCCTGGTCGCTGGCCATCCCGTCCTCCTCGCAGCAGGTCGATACCGCCAAGGACTTCATGCAGTGGGCGACCAGCAAGGAATATATCGAGCTGGTCGGCGAGACCGAGGGCTGGGTCGCGGCACCTCCGGGGACCCGGCACAGCACCTACGAGAACGAGGAGTACATCAAGGCGGCGCCGTTCGCCGAATTCGTCCGCGATGCGATGCTCGCCGCTGATCCTGCCGACGCGACGCTGGAGCCGGTGCCCTATACCGGCATCCAGTACGTGGCGATCCCCGAGTTCCAGGGGATCGGCACGATGGTCGGCCAGAACGTCGCCGCCGCCCTGACCGGCCAGATGACGGTCGAGCAGGCGCTCGAGACGTCGCAGGCGGCGACCGAGCGGACCATGCGCCAGGCCGGCTACATCGACTAGCCCGCCGCTTTCGACCGCGGCCGGCGGCGGTCTCGATCGCCGCCGGCCGGCTGGTCACCCGCGCGCGCGACGCCGCGCGTTCGCTGAACGGAGGGTTGGATGGCCGCTGGTGCGTCGCCCAATGTCAAGACGTTGCCGCTGGTGGCGCCGGCGGTCATCGTCTTGCTGCTCTGGATGATCGTGCCGCTCGGCATGACCCTCTGGTTCAGCTTCCAGCGCTACAATCTGTTGAACCCGTTTCTCACCGGCTTTGCCGGCCTCGAGAACTATCGGTTTCTCATCGAAGATCCGGCTCTCTACCGGGCGATGTGGAACACGCTGGTGCTGGTGGGCTCGGTGCTCATTATCACCGTCGTCTTCGGTACGCTTCTCGCCGTGCTCTATGACCAACCCTTCTGGGGCAACGGCATCTGCCGCGTCTTGGTGATCGCTCCCTTCTTCGTCATGCCGACGGTCAGCGCGCTCGTCTGGAAGAACATGCTGTTGCACCCCGTCAACGGCATCTCGGCCTTTCTCAGCCGAAGTGTGGGCATGTCGCCGATCGACTGGTTCTCCAGCCTGCCGATGACCTCGATCATCATGATCGTCTCCTGGCAGTGGGTGCCTTTCGCCTTCTTGATCATCTTTACCGCCCTGCAGTCGCTCGACGAGGAGCAGAAGGAGGCCGCCCGGATCGACGGTGCCGGCCCGCTCGCCATGTTCTTCTACGTCATCGTCCCGCATCTCAGGCGCGCGATCAGCGTCGTGATCATGATCGAGACGATCTTCTTCTTGACCATCTTCGCCGAGATTTTCGTCACCACCTCGGGCGGACCGGGCCTGGCGACCACCAACTTGGCCTATTTCATCTACACCAAGGCGCTCTTGGAGTTCGACGTCGGCTACGCCTCCGCGGGCGGGGTGATCGCCATCATCCTCGCCAACATCGTCGCGATCTTCCTGGTGCGGACCGTCGCCCGCACGCTCGAGGTCTGACGATGCAGACGAAAACACCTGTTTGGGTCGGCGTTCTCGGCTGGGTCGTGGCGCTCTTGATCTTCTTTCCGATCTTCTGGACCGTGCTGACCTCGTTCAAGACCGAGATCGAGGCGGTCTCGACCCCGCCCTCGGTGATCTTCGAGCCGACGACCGAGAACTACGTGGCGGTCCAAGCCCGCGCGAACTACGTCCGCTTCGCTACCAACTCGGTCGTCATCTCGATCGGCGCCACCGCACTCGGCCTCGCCCTGGCCATCCCTGCGGCCTATGCGATGGCGTTCTTCCCGACGCCGCGGACCAAGTTCACCCTGCTCTGGATGCTCTCCACCAAGATGCTGCCGCCGGTCGGCGTGCTGGTGCCGATCTA
>SLRI01000337.1 GCA_007131045.1 Rhodospirillales bacterium | reverse complement strand
GTGGCTTTGGGAAGATGATCGGCATAGCGGAACGGCCGAAAGTGACGCCCCCCGGCTTTCATTCTGACAAGGATAGAAAAGATGCCCGAACGGACGCGCGCACCCTCGCTGGCCTTGACCCTGGGCCTGATCGCCGGCCTCGCCGCCGGTCCGGCGATGGCCGAGACCTGGCTGATGGCCTCGGGCTATCCGGAAGACAACTTCCATACGCAGAACATCCGGCTGTTCATCGAGGAGGTCGAGGAAGCGACCGACCTCACAATCGACCTGCAGTCGAACGACACGCTGATCAAGCTCGATGCGATCCGCACGGCGGTGCAGCGCGGCCAGGTGCCGATGGGCGAGATCCGGCTCGGCGTCTACGGCAACGACAACCCGATGTTCCTGCTCGAGAGCCTGCCCTACATCGCCCCGGACTACACCTCCTCCTGGCTGCTGAAGGATCTGCAGAAGGCGTATTTCGACGAGCTGTTCGGCGCCGACGGGGTGCGGGTGCTCTACTACACCCCGTGGCCGGGGCAGGGCTTCTACCTCAACAGCCCGGTCGAGACGGTCGAGGATTTCGCCGGCAAGCGGCTGCGCATCTACTCGGCCGCGACCCAGCAGATGGGCGAGATGCTCGGCTTTCAGGCGACCATCCTGCCCTTTGCCGAGGTGCCGCAGGCGTTTTCCACCGGGCTCATCGAAGCCCTCTTCACCAGCCCGCAGACCGGGATCGACGTGCAGGCCTGGGACAACACCTCGCACTTCGTCTACGCCGGGGCGATGTTCAACAAGAACGCGGTGATCGTCAACGAAAGCGCCTTTCAAGCACTGCCGCGAGAGACCCGAGACGCCGTGCTGGAAGCGGCCCGGCGGGCCGAGTTGCGCGGCTGGGAGATGAGTGCCGCCACCACCGCCGAGCAGATGCGGATCCTCGAGGAGAACGGCATGGTGGTGACGCTGGCGCCGGGCAGCGTGGTCGAGCGCATGCTCGAGGTCGGCGAGGCGATGATGGCCGAATGGCGGGCCGAGGCCGACGAGGAGTCCAACGAAATCCTCGATCGCTACCTTGCCCTGCGCTGAGCGGCCGGCGTCGCGCCGCGGCCGGGGCTTTTCCTGGTGATGCTCCGCCGCGTGCTCGACGGCCTCTACCTCTCGGGCGGCTATCTCGCTGCCCTCTTCCTGGTCGGCATCGCGGCTTCGATCATCGCCCAGGTGGTCGGCCGCTATTTCCGCTACGTCATCGATTCGACCGAGATCGCCGGCTTCTGCCTCGCAGCCTCCACCTTTCTCGGTCTGGCCTACACGCTGAGGTGCGGCAGCCATATCCGCGTCACGCTGTTGATCCGCAACGCCACCGGTAGCGCCAAGCGCTGGGTCGAGCTCTGGTGCATCGGCTTCACCGCTTTGGCGATGCTCTACTTCACCTACTGGACCATCGATTTCGTCTATTTCTCCTGGAGCATCAACGAGAAGAGCCCGGGGCTGATGGCCGTGCCGTTCTGGATCCCGCGGCTCGGCATGGCGCTCGGGCTGCTTCTCTTGAGCATCGCCCTCGTCGACGAGCTGGTGGCCGTGCTCAGCGGCCATGAGCCGAGCTACGAGGCCAATGCCGAGCCGATCTTCCCCGCCGACGAGGCGGCAGCAACCGAGTCCGCCCGGGAGCGTCCAGATTGACCGATCCCGGCTTCGTCTCCGTCGTCCTCTTCGCCGTCATGTTCGTGATGCTGGCGAGCGGCATCTGGGTCGCGGTGAGCTTGACCGTGGTCGGCTTCGTGGCTCTGCATTTCTTCTCGCCCGCACCCGCAGGCTCGCTGCTCGCCACCACCGTCTGGGATGCCAGCTGGAACTGGGCGCTCACCGCCTTGCCGCTGTTCATCTGGATGGGCGAGATCCTCTTTCGCACGCGGCTGTCGCAGGACATGTTCAAGGGGCTGAGCCCGATGCTCGGCCGGCTGCCCGGCGGCCTGCTGCACGTCAACATCGTCGGCTGCGGGGTGATGGCGGCGGTCGCGGGCTCGAGCGCCGTGACCTGCGCCACGGTCGGCCGGATGACCGTGCCCGAGTTGACGAGGCGCCGCTACGACGAGCGGCTGGTCATCGGCACGCTCGCCGGCTCCGGCACGCTCGGCCTCTTGATCCCGCCGTCGATCATGCTGATCGTCTACGGGGTGATCGCCCAGCAGTCGATCTCGCGCCTGTTCATCGCCGGGATCGTGCCGGGCATCATGCTGATCGGCATCTTCATGCTCTACGTGGCCATCCGGGCCAAGCTGAACCCCGCTTTGGCGCCGCCCTTCGAGGAACGGCTCGGCTGGCTCGGGACCATCGCCCGGGCGCGCTCGCTGATCCCGGTGATCGCCCTGATCACCTTCGTGATCGGCTCGATTTACGGCGGCTATGCGACGCCGACCGAGGCCGCCACCATGGGCGTGCTCGGCGCCCTGCTCTTGGCGCTGTTCACTGGCACCTTGACCTTCGCCTCCTTCATGGCGAGCCTGATGGGGGCGGTGCGCACCTCGTGCATGATCGCCTTCATCCTCGCCGGTGCGGCCTTTCTCTCGATCGCCATGGGCTTCACCGGGGTGCCACGGGTGCTCGCCGGCTATGTCGACGCCTGGAACCTGACGCCGGTGCAGCTGCTGGTCGTGCTGACCCTGCTCTACATCGTGCTCGGCTGCTTTCTCGACGGCGTCTCGATGATGGTGCTGACAGCGTCGGTCGTGCTGCCGATGGTGACCGCGGCCGGCATCGATTTGATCTGGTTCGGCATCTTCACCGTCATCGTCGTCGAGCTGGCTCAGATCACCCCGCCGGTCGGCTTCAACCTCTTCGTCCTGCAGGCGCTGACCGGCCGCGACATCCTGCAGGTCACCCGCGCCGCCATGCCGTTCTTCTTCTTGATGCTGCTCGGCCTCGTCATCATCACCGCCTTTCCGGCGATCGTCCTATGGCCGGTCGAGATGATGCTCAGGCGCTAATCCGGGCGGTCCAGTTCGTGCTGCCGATCGCGCTCGAGCAGCGCCGCGTCGCGGGCGTTCGGCGGGCCGTAGCCGCCGCCGCCCGGGGTCATGACGATCAGCCGCTCGTCGCCGGCCAGCGTCTGAAAGCCCTTGCCCGAGAGGGTCCGCCCGCTGCTGGTCCGCAAGACGCCGGCCGCACCGGCCGCACCCCCCTCGGCACCGCGCGGCGGAAAATTGATGCGATCGAACGCGGCCAGCAGCTCGAAGGGCAGGCCGTCGAGATTCTCCACCTCGATGATCTGGCCGTGGCCGCCGCGAAGCCGGCCAGCGCCGCCCGAGCCCGGGCGCAGCTCCTTCTGCCAGAACAGCAGCGGGGTCATCGCCTCGACGATCTCGACGGGCGTGCCCTTGACGCCCGAAGGGTAGGCCGTGGCGCTCAACCCGTCGCGCATCGGCCGGCCGCCGGTGCCGCCGTTGCTCGTGACGGTGATCGCAAAGCCGTAGCGGTTGTCGTTGCTGCCGGCGCGCGGGCCGCGAAAGGTCATGTTCCAGAGGCAGCTCGTGCCCTCGGCCGGGCAGCGGTCGGGCAGCGCCTGGCGCAGGCAGCCGAAGACGACGTCGGGCAGCATTTGCCCGACGATGTGCCGCGAGGAGACCGCGGCCGGGTAGCCGGCATTGAGGATCGTGCCAGCTGGCGCTGTGACCCGAAAGCAGCCGAGCGAGCCCGCGTTGTTGGGCACCTTCGGGCTGATCGCGCACATCAGGCCGAAGCAGGTGTAGGCGGTGGTATAGGCCAGCGGCACGTTGATGCCGCGCGCCTGCTGCGGCGAGGTGCCGTCGAAATCGACGACGACGCCGTCCGCGCCGATGGTCACACTGGCCACCAGATCGATCGGCTGGTCGTAGCCGTCGATGGTCATCGCGTAGCGGTAGCTGCCCGCGGGCACTGCCGCCAATGCCTCGAGCACGGCCGCCCGCGAGGTGTCGACGATGTGGCTGCCGATCTCGCCCAGATCGTCGAGCGCGAACTCGCGCATCGTCTCCTCGAGGCGGACGACGCCGACGTCGTTGCAGGCGATCAGGGAATAGATGTCCCCTTCCATCTCCACCGGCAGCCGCGAGTTGGCCT
>SLRI01000029.1 GCA_007131045.1 Rhodospirillales bacterium | reverse complement strand
CGGCCCTCCGGCTTCGGCAATGCCAGCCCGCCGCTGCGCGTGGCGTTGAAGGCGAGGAGCTTGTCGAGGCTCGCCGTGGCACCGCGGGCGCCGAGCAGGGCGCGCCATGCCGACATCGATTTTTCGACCGGGCCGTAGGCGCGACCGAGCAGGATCGAGCCTGCGATCATGCCCCCGGCGGTGAGCTCACCCTTGACGGTGAGGAAGGCGCCGAGGCCGAGAATGCCCACCTGCAGCGCCATGCGCAGGTAACGGGAGGCGGCGAGCACGCTGCTCGCGACATCGGCGCCAGCGAGGTGTTTCTTCAGGGCGGCTGCCTGGCGTTCCTCCCAGCGCCCTGCCACGTTGCCGCGCATGCCGAGCGCCTCGACGATCTCCGAGTTGGCGATCAGTTCCTCGACACCATTCTGGTTGAGGCGGGCCAGGGCCATTGCTTCGGCTGTCGGCTTCTTGGTCAGCCGGTCGTTGACGACCGCGAGCACCAGGAGTGCCAGCGCCCCGAGCGTCGCCATGACCCCCAAGAGCGGGTGCAT
Organism: Rhodospirillales bacterium; assembly: GCA_007131045.1. Lineage (GTDB taxonomy): Bacteria > Pseudomonadota > Alphaproteobacteria > Geminicoccales > Geminicoccaceae > SLRI01. Next base: position 3,542 of record SLRI01000029.1, on the reverse strand, counting down.
CAGCCAGATCACCAAGAGAAAGCAGGGCACCCAGGGTGCATCGAGAAAGGCGCTCACCGAATCGCCGCCGAAGAACCGCTTGAGCTCGGCCAGATCGCGCAGCCCCTGGCCGCCCGGCGCCAACCCGCGCAGGCGGGCCGCCATGCTCGCGTCGATGACCGTCCGGCCGAGCGAGGTCTCGAGCCAGCCGCCGGCCCGGGTCAGCATGCGCTGGCGGATCATCTCCAGGATCGATTGGACGAGGATGGCGATCAGGGCCAAGGCGGTGAGGCCCAGAAGCGTCGCCATCGAGCCGCTCGCCAGCACCCGGTCGAAAACCTGCAGCATGTAGATCGAGGTGGCGAGCATCAACAGGTTGATGAGCAGGCTGAAGCCGCCGAGCGACCAGAGCTCGGCGCGTACCTCGGCCAGGGCCTTGGTGAGTGACGGCGCTGCCACGGAAGGGATGATCATCGACCGGGCTCCAGCAAGGCGAGTTCCGAGACAGGCAGGGGGTGATGCGGCGAGCCGCACCACCCCCTTATGCCCTAGTGGTCACGTCGGTGTGTTAACGCGACCGTAATCGACGGTGGTCACGCGAACAGCGCATCCTCTTGTGCGTCAGCCGAGAAACCAAAGCCGTCGTCGGCGAAGGCCAGCTCGCTGTTGCTGTCGGCGAAGAAGACCTCGCTCTCGGCGGTGAGGTCGTCATCGTCCGCGGCCAACACCGCCGCCATGTCGGCGCCGCTGAACATCGGCAGCTCGAAGGACGCCTTTTCGCCGACATATCCGACCAGCGTGGAGGCGCCGATGACGTCACCCAGGTTGATCGGCTGCGAGCAGGACAGGTGGTAGGCCGAGGTCTGGATGGGCGTGTTGCCGTCGAACACGTGGATGTAGGTGTTCGACGCGAACTTGTCGGCGGTCGCCGTGTAGGTGTCGCCGATCGTCACCTGGTCGTCGAAGTAGGTGTCCTTGGCCTTGCCGCCCAGCGCCTTGCTGGCGTCCTTCTCCTTGGAGACGACCACCCGGAAAGTGCCCTCCTCCGGCACGTTGCCGTCGACCGACGACTTGGACTGGTCGTTGTCGAGCCGGTTGCCGCCGGTGAACAGGAAGGTGATCTCGAGCGGCTTGCCGGCGATCTTGCAGATCGGCCCATCGGGTGGCGGCGGGGCGGTGGGCGTCGAGTAGTTCGCCGGGTCGAAGTCCTCGACGCTGCTCCCGTCGAGGACGCTGCGGCCGGTGACGGTGGCGATGTTGGTGTTGAGGCCGGTCTTGGCCAGCTCGGAGGCGACGTAGATCCAGGTCTCGCCCGGATCGAGCAGGCCGTTGTTGTTGTCGTCCCCGCCGACGAACTCGGGGTTCACCTTGTCGTCGGTGAGCACCACGTCCTCGAGAGCGACCTCGCCGGGATTGGTGACGAGGAAGGTGAAGACGGCCGTGTCACCCTGGTTGATCAGCACCGCCTCGGCCGCGGTGTCGGCGTCGGCATCGTCGAGGCCCGGCGAGAGGTCGGGGTCCGGCAGCTCGAAGGTGCCCCGCTCGCCCTGGTAGACGACGAGCTGGGAGGCGCCGATGACGTCACCCAGGTTGATCGGCTGCGAGCAGGACAGGTGATAGGCCGAGGTCTGGATGGGCGTGTTGCCGTCGAACACGTGGATGAACGTGTTCGAGGAGAACTTACCGCCGTCGCCGGTCGCGGTATAGGTGTCGCCGACCGTCACCTGGCCGTCGAAATAGGTGTCCTTGGCCTTGCCACTCAGCGCCTTGCTGGCGTCCTTCTCCTTGGAGACGACGACCCGGAAGGTGCCCTCCTCCGGCACGTTGCCGGAGACCGAAGCGCTCTTCTGGCTCGTGGTGTTGGCGCTGCCGCCGGTGAAGAGGAAGGTCAACGCCTGGGGCTTGCCGGCGATTTCGCAGACCGGGCCGACCGGGCTGGTGGTCGTCTCGCCGCGCACCAGCTTCTCGACGTCGATCGCCGGTGGTGGCGGGGGCAGCTCTTCCTCGACCAGGCCGGCGTCGATCGTCAGATTGATCTCGCCGGCGCCGAGGCTGATGACGTCGGTCTCGCCGGTGTCCGGGTCGGCGTCGGAATCCACGGTGGGGTCGGTGCCGGCGTTCTGGATGGTGAGTTCGGTGCCGTCGGGCGCGAAGAAGGTGACGATGTAGTCGCCTTGCTCGAGCTCGTCGAAGAGGTAGAGGCCGTCCTCGTCGGTCTCGGTCTCGAGGACGATGTCGTCGGCGGTGCCGAAGACGCCGTCGTCGCCGGCGCCGGTGAGCTCGACCGTGACGCCCGCGACGCCTGGCTCGCCCGGATCCTGGATGCCGTTGCCGTTGGCATCGAACCAGACGCGATCGCCGATCGCGCCGAGTTCGGGCGGCGGCGGTGCCTCCTCGACCAGGCCGGCGTCGATGGTGATGTTCCGCTCGCCGGCGCCGAGGCTGATGACGTCGGTCTCGCCGGTGTCCGGGTCGGCGTCGGAATCGAACCTGATATCCGTGCCGGCGTTCGGGGTGGTGAACTCCTTACCGTCCGGCGCAACGAAGGTGACGATGTAGTCACCGGCGTCGAGGCCCTCGAAGATGTAGAACCCGGTGACGTCGGTCTGGGTGATGAGGTTGATGTCGTCGGCGGTGCCGAACTCGCCGTCGGGGCCGGCGCCGGTGAGCTCGACCGTCACGTTCGGGACACCGGGCTCACCCGCGTCCTGGATGCCGTTGCCGTCGGTGTCGTGCCAGACCCGGTCGCCGATGGCGCCCAACAGGGGGGCCGGGTCGGGGCAATCGCAGATCAGCCCGGAATCGATGTCGAGGTTGATCTCGCCTTCGCCGAGAGTGATCACGTCGCTGCGACCGGTGTTGTCGACGTCGGAGTCGATCGTGTCGTCGTCGCCGACGTTCTTTTTCGTGAAGGTGAACCCTTCCGGCGCCTCGAAGTCGAGGATGTAGTCGCCGGCGGGCAGCTCGTCGAAGAGGTAGTTTCCGCTGGCGTCGGTCGTGGTGGTGCGGACGAAGTCGTCGGCGGTGCCGAAGACGCCGTCCGGGCCGGCGCCGGTCAGCGTGACCAGCACGCCCGGCACGCCGAACTCGCCCTCGTCCTGGAGCCCGTCCTTGTCGAGGTCGACGAACACCCGGTCGCCGATCGCACCCAGCTCGGGCGGCGGCGGGGCGGGTATGCAGATCAGGCCGGCGTCGACGTCGCGGTTGTGCTCGCCCGCGCCGAGGCTGATCACGTCGGTCTTGCCGGTCTGCGGATCAACGTCGGAGTCGATCGTGTCGCCGTTGGCGTTTTTCTCGGTGAAGACGAACCCGTCCGGTGCCTCGAACTCGAGCTTGTAGTCGCCTGCCGGAAGCTTGTCGAAGAGGTAGGCGCCATGGGCGTCGGTCGTCGTGGTGGCAATGACCGTGAAGCTGCCGTCCGGGAGGCGCTGGAGCAGTGTGACCTCGACGCCGGACACGCCCCCCTCGTTCTTGTCCTGCAGGCCGTTCTCGTTGTCGTCCTGCCAGACCCTATCGCCGATCGAGCCGAGCTCTTCGGGCGGCGGGTCGCCCGGCTTCCCTTT
>SLRI01000619.1 GCA_007131045.1 Rhodospirillales bacterium | reverse complement strand
TCGAGCTCGGGCTTCCTGACCTCGACGATGTTGAGGTGCACCTCGCCGCCGCAGAGCTTCGAGAGGTCCCGTCGCAGGTTCTCGATCTCCTGGCCCTTCTTGCCGATGACCACGCCGGGCCGGGCCGAATAGATGGTGATCCGGGCCTTCTTCGCCGGCCGCTCGATGACGATCCGGCTGACCCCGGCCTGCGCCAGGCGCTTCATCAAAAAGCGGCGGATCTCGAGGTCGTCGGCGAGCATCTCGGCATAGTTGCGATCCGAGTACCAGCGCGAGTCCCAGGTGCGGTTGATGCCGACCCTGAGGCCGATCGGGTTGACCTTCTGGCCCATCAGGCGGCCTCCTCTTGTTCCGGCTTCTCGCGAACCACGATCCGCAGCTGGCTGAAATGCTTGTGGACACGACCGGCCCGGCCCCGGGCCCGCGGCCGAAAGCGCTTCATCACCAGGCGCTTGCCGACACTGGCCTCGGCCACGTAGAGCTGATCGACGTCGAGATCGTGGTTGTTCTCGGCATTGGCGATCGCCGACTGCAAGGTCTTGAGGATCACGTCCGACACCCGCCGGCGAGTGAACTCCAGCGCCACGAGGGCCTTGTCGACCTTCATGCCGTTGATCATGCCGGCCACGACGTTGAGCTTTTGCGGGCTCGAGCGAACGAGGGTGGCCACGGCCTGGGCCTCGTTGAGCGGCAGCCGCCGTTCCTGTTTGGGCTTGCCCACCGGCTTATCTCCTCTTCGCCTTCTTGTCCGCGCCGTGACCCGTGTAGGTGCGGGTCGGCGAGAACTCGCCGAGCTTGTGGCCCACCATGTTCTCGGTGACGTAGACCGGCACGAACTTCTTGCCGTTGTAGACGGCGAACGTCAGGCCGACGAAGTCGGGCATGATGGTCGACCGCCGCGACCACGTCTTGATGATCTCGTTGCGCCCCGAAGAGCGCGCCTTTTCGACCTTGCCGAAGAGGTAGCCGTCGACGAACGGGCCCTTCCAAACCGAGCGGGTCATCGTCAGCCTCCCCTCTTCTTGGCCTTGTGGCGACTGCGAATGATCATGCCTTCTGTCTTCTTGTTGCTCCGGGTGCGGGTACCCTTGGTGTCCTTGCCCCACGGCGTCACCGGGTGGCGGCCGCCGGATGTCCGGCCCTCGCCGCCGCCATGCGGGTGATCGACCGGGTTCATCACGACACCGCGGACGACCGGACGCTTGCCCATCCAGCGCTTGCGGCCCGCCTTGCCGAGATTGATGTTCTGGTGATCGGGGTTGGACACCGCACCGATCGAGGCGATGCAGGTCGAGTGCACCCGCCGGATCTCGCCGGAGCCGAGGCGGATCTGCGAATAGTCGCCGTCGCGGCCGACGATCTGCGCATAGGTCCCGGCCGAGCGCGCGATCTGCCCGCCCTTGCCGGGCTTCAGCTCGACATTGTGCACGACCGTGCCGACCGGAATGCTGCGAATGGGGGCGGCGTTGCCGGGCTTCACGTCGACCCGCTGATCGGCGATCACCGCGTCGCCCGGCTGCAGGCGCTGCGGTGCCAGGATATAGGCCTCCTCGCCGTCCTCGTAGCGCACCAGGGCGATGAACGCGGTCCGGTTGGGATCGTATTCGAGCCGCTCGACCACGCCCTTGACGCCGAACTTGGTCCGCTTGAAGTCGACCATGCGGTAGGTGCGCTTGTGCCCGCCGCCGATATGATAGGCGGTGGTGCGGCCGTGGTTGTTTCGACCACCGGACTTGCTCAGGCCTTCGGTCAGCTTCTTGACCGGCTTGCCCTTCCAGAGGCCCGACCGGTCGACCGTCACCAGCTGTCGCCGCGACGGGCTCGTCGGGTTGTATTGCTTGAGCGGCATAACCTAGATCCCCGTCGTCACGTCGATCGACTGGCCTTCGGCGAGCCGCACGTAGGCCTTCTTGACGTCGTTTCGCTTGCCGGGCCGACCGCGGAACCGCTTGGTCTTGCCCTTTTGCACCAGCGTGTTCACCGAGAGGACCTGCACCCCGAAGATGTTCTGCACCGCATCCTTGATCTCGGTCTTGTTCGCATCGAGCCTGACCTTGAACACCACCTGGCCGTGCTCGGAGACGCGGGTCGCCTTCTCGGTGATGACCGGGGCCACGATGACGTCGTAATGGCGCGCGGTTGTCATTGCAGGCGCTCCTCGAGCAGCTTGGCCGCATCCTGGGTCAGCACCAGGATGTCACGGCGCAGGATGTCGTAGACGTTGGCCCCCTCTTGGCTGAGCAGGTCGATCGTCGGCAGGTTGCGGCTGGCCAGCGCGAAATTCCGCTCGGGCTCGCCGGCGACCACGAAGAGGGCCGAGCCGAGGCCGAGCTTCGCCAGGATTTCGCCCATCAGCTTGGTCCTGGGCTCGGCGAGCGTCGCCTCGTCCAGGATGATCAGCTCGCCGGCAGCTGCCTTGGCCGAAAGCGCCGCGCGCAGCCCCATGCGCCGCACTTTCTTGTTCAGGTCAAAGCCGTGGTCGCGCGGTGTCGGGCCGAACGCCCGGCCGCCGCCACGGAAGATGTTCGCCCGCTTGCTGCCGTGCCGCGCCCGGCCGGTGCCCTTCTGCCGGTAGATCTTGGCGGTCGAGCCGCTGACCTCGCCCCGGCTCTTGACCTTGTGGGTCCCCGCCCGCCGCTTGGCGAGCTGCCAGGTTACCACCCGATGCAGGACGTCCCGGCGCACCGGCGCTGCAAAAACGGCATCGCTGAGCTCGGTGGAGCCCACGACCTCGCCCTGGAGATTCTTGATCTCGACCTGCATGACCTAGACCTCACCCTCTTCGGCGACGATCGCCTCCATCGCCTCGCCGGCCTTGACGATGGCCGCCGGATAGGGCGCGTCCTTGGGCAGCGCCTTCTTGATCGAATCGGTGACCCGCACCCAGCTGCCCTTGGGCCCCGGCACGCCGCCCTTGATCATGATCAGACCCTGGTCGGGATCGACACCGAAGACCTCGAGGTTCTGCACCGTGACGTTGCGGTGCCCCATGTGCCCGGCCATCTTCTTGCCCTTGAACACGCGGCCCGGGTCCTGGTGCTGGCCGGTCGAGCCGTGCGCGCGATGCGAGATCGAGACACCGTGGCTGGCCCGCAAGCCGGCGAAATTGTGCCGCTTCATGGCACCAGCGAAGCCCTTGCCGATGCTGACGCCCGCGACGTCGACGAACTGGCCGGCGACGAAGTGGCCGACATGCACCTTCTCGCCGATGTCGAGCAGCGCATCGGGCTCGACCCGAAACTCGCCGACCTTCACCTTGGGCTCGACCTTGGCCTTGGCGAAGTGCCCGCGCATCGGCTTGGTGACGTTCTTCACCTTGGCCTTGCCGGCGCCGAGCTGGACGGCGTCGTAGCCGTCCTTGGCCGCGGTCTTGACCGCCACCACCTCGCAGTCGTCCACCTTGAGCACGGTCACTGGGATATGGCTGCCGTCGACCCCGAAGAGCCGCGTCATCCCCATCTTCCGTGCAATCATCCCGGTACGCATCGACTTCGCCTCAGAGCTTGATCTCGACGTCGACACCGGAGGCGAGGTCGAGCTTCATCAGCGCGTCCACGGTCTGCGGCGTCGGGTCGACGATGTCGAGGAGCCGCTTGTGCGTCCGGATCTCGAACTGCTCACGGCTCTTCTTGTCGACATGCGGTCCCCGATTGACGGTGAACCGCTCGATTCGATTGGGGAGCGGGATCGGGCCGCGCACCCTGGCCCCGGTCCGCTTCGCCGTGCCGACGATCTCGCGCACCGACTGGTCGAGCACCCGGTGATCGAACGCCTTCAGGCGAATTCTGATGTTCTGCGTGTCCATGACGGCTGGTTTCCCGTTCCCGCTCTATCTCAGCCGACGATTTCGGCGACGACGCCGGCACCCACCGTGCGGCCGCCTTCGCGGATGGCGAAGCGCAGGCCCTGCTCCATGGCGATGGGCGCGATCAGCTCGACGTTCATCGTCACGTTGTCGCCCGGCATCACCATCTCCGTGCCCTCGGGCAGCTGCACCGTGCCGGTCACGTCGGTCGTGCGGAAGTAGAACTGCGGCCGGTAGTTGGTGAAGAACGGGGTGTGCCGGCCGCCCTCCTCCTTGGTCAAGACGTAGG
>SLRI01000649.1 GCA_007131045.1 Rhodospirillales bacterium | reverse complement strand
GGCGCACCGGTCGGCTCGCCCCTGAGCGCCATGTCGGCGACCGAGATGCCGAGCTCGAGCCCGATCAGGTGGTAGGGCCGCCAGAGCGCGGCGTAGCGGCCGGTGGGGTCGGTGGCGAGGCCGTAGTCGCGAAAGCAGCCGGCGACGTAGTCGGACGAGGCCTTGAAGACGACGTAGACGCCCCAGCGCAGGTCGTCGGGCACGGGCCGCCCCTCGGCGTCGAGGCAGGAGACCGTCTCGACCATCGGGGTGCCGACCATTCCGGCAGCCTCCGCCCGCGCGGCCAGCACCGCCGGCAGCTCGTGGGTCGCGGCCGGCGGGAAGGCGAGGCCGTCCAGGGCGACCTCGAGGTCGGTGGCGTTGGCGATCGCCGCCATCTCGATCGCCGACTTGGTGCCGTCGAGAAAGGAATTGAACATCTTGGGGTTCATCCCGGCCGCCTCGGCGCGTTCCGGGGTCAGGCCGTAATGGTCCCAGACGGTGTCGGGGGTCGACAAGCGGTAGTGCCACTGGTGCTTGGTCCCCTTGCCGGCGGCGACGATCTCGAGGCCGGAGGCGTGCGCCCAGTCGACGAGCTCGACGATCAGCGCCGGCTGGTCGCCATAGGCCATCGAATAGACCACGCCCCGATGCCTCGCCCGCTTGGCCAGCGCCGGGCCGCAGAGCACGTCGGCCTCGACATTGACCATGAGGATGTGCCGGCGGGCCTCGATCGCGGCCAGGGCATGGACCGTGCCGTGGACCGGGTCACCCGTGGCCTCGATGACCAATTCGACCGCATCGTCGGCGATCAGGGCCGCCGCATTGTCGACGAAGCGGATGGTCTCCGGGTCGAGCGCGGTCGAAGCCTTCACCTTGGCCTCGGCCGCAGCAGGGTTCAGGTCCGCGATGGTGCGGATGGCGATGCCCGGCGTGCGCGCCGCCTGGGCCAGGAACATGGTGGCGAACTTGCCGCAGCCGATCAGCCCGACGCCGATCGGGTTGCCGTCGAGCGCGCGCTGGCGCAGGCCGTTGGTCAGTCGCATGGTCGTCTCCCCCCAGATCTTCTGGCCCAGATCTTCTGGCTCGAGACCATAGAGCCAGCCGGGGCCGTGTCGAGATCACATCGGACGGCTGCGCCGCCGTCGCGGCCAGAACAAAAAAAAAGGAGGCGTAAACGCCCCCTTCTCGAGATCGGACCTGCGTGTTTGGGCTTGCGCCTCATTTTATGAACATAGGTTAACAAGGATCAACATATGTGCCTAGAGGTTAAAAACGGGAAAGTCAGAGCTGGCGTTCAACTATGAGTTTCTTGATCTCGGCGATCGCCTTGGCCGGATTGAGCCCTTTCGGGCAGGTGTTGGTGCAGTTCATGATGGTGTGGCAGCGGTAGAGCTTGAACGGGTCCTCGAGGTCGTCGAGCCGGTCGGCGGTGGCCTCGTCGCGGCTGTCGGCGATCCAGCGATAGGCCTGCAGCAGCACCGCCGGGCCCAGGTACTTGTCGCTGTTCCACCAGTAGGAGGGGCAGGCGGTCGAGCAGCAGGCGCAGAGGATGCACTCGTAGAGCCCGTCGAGCTGGTCGCGGTCCTCGACCGACTGCAGGCGCTCCTTGGCCGGGTTGTTGGTGTAGGTCTGCAGCCAAGGCTCGATCGATTCGTACTGCGCCCAAAACTGGGTGAAATCGACCACCAGATCCTTGATCACGCCCATGTGCGGCAGCGGGTAGACGGTGACGGAGCCAGAGACGTCGGTGATCGCCTTGGTGCAGGCGAGCGTGTTCTCGCCGTCGATGTTCATCGAGCAGGAGCCGCAGATCCCCTCGCGGCAGGACCGCCTGAAGGTCAGCGTGCTGTCGGTCTCGGATTTGATCTTGATCAGCGCGTCCAAGACCATCGGCCCGCAGTCGTCGAGATCGACGTGGAAGGTGTCGATCCGCGGGTTCTTGCCCTCCTCGGGCTCGTAGCGATAGATCTTGAAGGCCTTGACCCGCTTCGCCCCTGCGGGCTTGGCGTAGGTCTTGCCGGTCTTGACCACGGAATTCTTCGGCAGTGCTAGTTCGACCATCTGGATTCCTGAAACTCGCTGGTTGCCACAGCCATGCTCAGTAGACGCGCTTGGCGGGCGGAATGACCTCGACCTCGTTGGAGAGGGTGAAGTAGTGCACCGGGCGCGGGTCGAGCTTCACGTCGTACTCGTCGTCGACCCAGACCAGCGTGTGCTTCATCCAGTTCTCGTCGTCGCGATCCGGGTAGTCCTCGCGGGCATGGGCGCCGCGGCTCTCGGTCCGATAGGCCGCCGAATGCACGGTGGCCACGGCCTGCGCCATCAGGTTCTGCAACTCCAGCGCCTCGACCAGATCGCTGTTCCAGACCATCGAGCGATCGCTGATCTTGATCTCCGGCATCGCCGCGCCGATCTCGCCGATCGACTTGATGCCCTGCTCGAGCAGCGGGCCGTCGCGGAACACGGTGGCGTGCTTTTGCATCGACTTCTGCATGCGCTCGCGGATCGCTCCTGTGTTTTCGCTGCCGTTGTTGTGGCGCAGCGCGTCGAGGCGGGCGAGGCAGGCTTCGCCCGCATCCTTGGGCAGCGGCTTGTGGGCGCTGCCCTTCTGCACGGTTTCGGCCGCGCGGTGGGCGGCGGCCCGGCCGAACACCACGAGATCGATCAGCGAGTTGCCGCCGAGCCGGTTGGCACCGTGCACCGAGGCGCAGGCCGCCTCGCCGACGGCCATCAGGCCCGGCACCACGCTGTCGTGGTTGCCGTCCTTCAGCTTGACCACCTCGGTCAGGTGGTTGGTCGGGATGCCGCCCATGTTGTAGTGGCAGGTGGGCACCACCGGGATCGGCTGCTTGGTGACGTCGACGCCGGCGAAGATCTTGGCGGTATCGGAGATGCCCGGCAGCCGCTTGTGCAAGAGGTCGGCGTCGAGATGCTCGAGGTGCAGGTTGATGTGGTCCTTGTTCGGCCCGACGCCGCGGCCCTCGTTGATCTCGATGGTCATCGCCCGGCTGACCACGTCGCGCGAGGCCAGGTCCTTGGCCGAGGGGGCATAGCGCTCCATGAAGCGCTCGCCTTCGGCGTTGGTGAGATAGCCGCCTTCGCCCCTGGCACCCTCGGTGATCAGGCAGCCGGCGCCGTAGACGCCGGTCGGATGGAACTGGACGAACTCCATGTCCTGCAGCGGCAATCCCGCGCGCAGCACCATCGCGTTGCCGTCGCCGGTGCAGGTATGCGCCGAGGTGCAGGAGAAGTAGACCCGGCCGTAGCCGCCGGTGGCGAGACAGGTCTGGTGTGCCCTGAAGCGGTGCAGCGAGCCGTCCTCGATGCACATCGCCAGGATGCCGAGGCACTCGCCTTCCTCGTCCATCAGGAGATCGAGGGCGAAATACTCGTTGAAGAACTGCACCTTGTTCTTCAGCGCCTGCTGGTAGAGCGTGTGCAGGATGACGTGGCCGGTGCGGTCGGCGGCGGCGCAGGTGCGATAGGCCTGGCCCTTGCCGAACTCGGTCGACTGGCCGCCGAAGGCACGCTGGTAGATCTTGCCGTCGTCGGTGCGCGAGAACGGCACGCCGTAGTGGTCGAGCTCGTAGACGGCGGCCGGCGCGTTCTTGGTCATGTACTCGATCGCGTCCTGGTCGCCGAGCCAGTCGGAGCCCTTGACCGTGTCGTACATGTGGAACTTCCAGCTGTCCTCGTTCATGTTGCCGAGTGCTGCGTTGATTCCGCCTTGCGCCGCCACGGTGTGGCTGCGGGTGGGAAAGACCTTGGAGATGCAGGCGACCGAGAGGCCGGCCTCCACCATGCCGACCGCGGCGCGCAGGCCGGAGCCGCCGGCGCCGACGACGATCGCGTCGAAGGTGTGTTCGGTGATCGGATAGGCCGCAGCCATCGGGTCAGACTCCTGTGGCGAGCATGAGGATGGCCACGATGCAGGTCGTGGCCAGCAGGGCGGCGACGAAGTTCAGCGCCACGACCGCCGCTACCTTGGTGCTTTCGGTGTGCACGTAGTCCTCGATCACCTCCTGCACACCCAACTTGGCGTGATAGAAGGCGGTGACGACCAAGAGCACCATGAGGCCGGCGTTGAGCGGCGAGCGGAACCAGGCGGCCCATTCG
>SLRI01000627.1 GCA_007131045.1 Rhodospirillales bacterium | reverse complement strand
CGGGCGGGTCAAGGCTTCGGCACTCGGGAGGTGCTGCCGAACGACGGTCCGCCGCCGAGCGCCAGCAGACCCATGATGTCGATGCGAAGCGGCGGCTGGTCGGCATCGATCAGCACGATCGGGGCGAGCGCGTTCACGGCCAGCTTCCCGGCCGGATCGGGCTTTGCCGCGAAAGTGACGCCGAACGCCCCCTCCTTCAGCCGGGCCAGGGCCGCCGCCAACTCGTCCTCGCGCATCGGCTCGCCGGCGAACGGTAGGGCGAGAGCGGCGCCGAAGGCGGGCTCGGCGCGACCGCTCGCGACCGCCGTGGGCCAGCCGTCACGAGCGCTGCCGGCGACGAGTTCGCGCGAATCGAGGAGCGAGCGGGCTGTGGTCAGGCCCCCGAAGATCAGGACGAGGCCGAGGGTCACGCTGAGCGGCCGAACGAGCCCCCGACGCCGCCATGCCGAGATGCGTCTCAGGTGGCCGAAGCATTGTCCGATCACCCGCCGCCACACGCCGACGGGTGGAAAGATTGGGCCGGGTCGCATGGCGCTCGATCCCACTGGTGACTCCATCATCCGCCAAATTTCTATCACAGATTGAATCTATTTCAACACAATCGCGTAAAGATCGACTCACCGGGTCCAGGGACGCTCGCCGGCACCGTCCCGTACCCGGCTGATGTGCACCCGCTCGCCGTTGAACCAGAGGGCCGCACCGGCGCTTCGCCAGAGTGCCCGGGAGCCGAGCGCGGGCGTGCCGTCGGCGCAACTCTCGGGGCCTTCGAGGATGATGACGAAGGCCGCGAGCCTACAGTCCTCGATCGCCGCCTCGGCGGTTAGCGAGACGGCGAGCGGCCGCCGCGCGCCGGTCTCGATCACGCAGCCGAGCGGGTCGCAGCGCAGCCTGCCGTCGTCCCGGGTAAGGAACGGCATGCCCTCGCTCACGCCCGCCCCCTGCAGCATCTGCCGGCGCAGCCAGTTGTCACGATTGCGCTCGAGCAGATGCGCCTCGCCGCTGGCCACGCGGAAGGCGATGAAGTCGCCGCGCCGATCGATCATCAGGTCGGGCGGCCGCGCCACCAACGTGAGAAGGACGCCGAAGGCGATCGGAAGGTAGCCCCAGCGCCGCCACTCGGCCTGCCAGAGGCAGAGCCAGAGCATGCCGAGCACCATCGAGAGGAGGGACAAAGGCGGCCACGGGGTGATGTCGATCACTGCGCCCGGCAGGTCCGTCATGAAGGCAGCTACCACCAGCACGATGCCGATCCCGTGGCCCATCAGGGTCAAGGCCAGGGCGTCGAGGCCGAAGGGCATCAGCATGACGGCCAAGAGGCCGGTCGGCATGATCCAGAACGCCGTCAGCGGCACGGCCACCAGGTTGGCCAGCGCCCCGTAGGTCGCGATCCGTTGAAAGTGATAGGCGGCGAATGGCGTCGTCGCGATGCTGGCGATGAGCGTGGTGAGCAGGATGCCCGCGAAGTAGACAGCGATCACGGACTTGAGTTGGAAGCGGTCCGCCTCGGGCGGCACCCCACGGCGCTGGCGGCGCTGCCACTCGTAGAAGGAAATGAGCCCGACCACGGCGGCGAAGCTCATCTGAAACGAGGGGCCGAGCAGGCTCTCGGGCATCATCACCAGGACCGCGAGTGCCGCATAGGAGAGCAGCCGGAGCGAGAGCGGGTTGCGATCGAAGAGCACCGCCAGAAGCGCGATGCCGGCCATCATGAAGGCGCGCTGCGTCGGCACCGTGGCGCCGGCCAGCAGGAGATAGGCGAAGGCCGCGAGAAGGGCGACACAGGCCGCCGGCTTCTTCGGCACGAGGCGCAGTGCGAGGGCCGGGAAGAGCGAGAAGAGGAAGCGGCAGGCGACGAACACGGTGCCGGCGACGAGCGTCATGTGCAGCCCGGAGATGGCGAGCAGATGGGCGAGGCCGGCCACCTGCATGTGCCGCCAGACCTCCTCGGGGATCGAGGCGCGCAAGCCGGTCAGGAGGGCTGCGGCCACCGCTCCCTCGGCGCCGCCGATCACGCTCTCTGCCCGGTGGGCGATGGCGTAGCGCAGATTGGCCACGGGCCGCGTGCCGAGGCTCGGCGCACCACCGATCAACTCCGGATAGCCGTAGGCGAAGCCGACACCGCCCAACTGCTCGAAAAAGGCGCGCTGGGCAAAGTCGAAGCCGCCCGGAATAAGTGCGCCCGACGGTGGCTGGAGCCGTGCGCGCACGCTGATCCGCTGGCCGGGCAGGAGCGGCGGGTCCATGGCGCGGATGGTGAGGCGGACGCGCTCGGGCGTCGCCTGCGGCTCCAGCCGCTCGACGACCAAGTCCTCGAGCAGCAGGCGCTGGCCCGAGCCGCGCGGCTCGGCGGTGCGGATGGTGCCCTCGACCGTGTAGACCGAGGCACGGGGCAGGACCGGGGCATCGACCGAAAGCGTGCGCAATTGGGCGGTGGCGAAGCCGGCGAGGCTAAGCGCCAGGGCGAACCAAGCCAGCCGCCCGAGGCCGTTGCCCTGCTTGCGCGCCGCGCCCACGGCACCGGCGACACCCATCGCCAGGACGGCGAGGAGCAGCGGCGACGGCTCGAACGACAGGGCGAAGTAGACGAGGATGCCGGCGCCGAAGCCGACCGGCGCCCAGATCGGCCAGCGCTCGCGCTCCGCCATGACCCGGGCGGCGAAGCCCCGGGCGAGACGGAGGAGATCACCCGGCACCGGCCGGCGGGCGTTGCGCCGCGCCCCGTCCCAGGCGCCGGCACCCGCGGCGAGGCAGGTAAGGCCGCGGCGACGCCAGGCGGCAAGGATGGCGGCCGGCTGCTGCAAGTCTGCTCCGAACGTGATAGTAGGCCACTCTGATCCTCTGCGAAACGCGGCGCAAAATCAACCATGAGTGTAATTGTTAGATTTGCCCCTTCACCTACGGGCTATCTCCACATCGGCGGGGCGCGCACCGCGCTCTTCAACTGGCTCTACGCCCGGCACCATGGCGGCCAGTTCCGCCTGCGGATCGAGGATACCGATCGGCAGCGCTCGACCGAGCCCGCGATCGCGGCGATTCTCGATGGTCTCGAGTGGCTCGGCCTCGATTGGGACGGCGAGGTGGTCTACCAGGCGCAGCGGCTGGCCGAGCACCGGGCGGCGGCCGAGCAGCTGCTCGCGGCCGGCATGGCCTATCGCTGCTATTGCAGTCCCGAGGAGCTCGAGGCGATGCGGGCGTTGGCCAAGGCCGAAAAGCGGCCGATCCGCTACGACGGCACTTGGCGTGATCGTGATCCGGGCGAGGCCCCGCCCGGTGTCGACCCCGTCATCCGCTTCAAGGCGCCGCAGAGTGGCGAGACGGTGATCGAGGACCGGGTGCAGGGGACCGTGACCTTCCAGAACACGCAACTCGACGACATGGTGCTGCTCCGCGCCGACGGGACGCCGACCTACATGCTCTCGGTCGTCGTCGACGATATCGACATGGGCATCACCCACATCATCCGCGGCGACGACCACCTCAACAACGCCGCCCGGCAGGCCAATCTCTTCCGGGCACTCGGCCACGAGCCGCCGGTCTTCGCCCATATCCCGCTGATCCACGGGCCAGACGGGGCCAAGCTCAGCAAGCGGCACGGCGCCCTGGGCGTCGATGCCTATCGTGATCTGGGCTACCTACCCGAAGCGATGCGCAACTACCTCTTGCGGCTCGGCTGGGCGCACGGCGACGAGGAGATCATCTCGACCGAGCAGGCAGTTCAGTGGTTCGAGCTCGCCGCGGTCGGCAGGTCCCCTGCCCGCTTCGACTTCCAAAAGCTCGATTCGGTCAACGCGCATTATCTGCGGGTCCGGCCGGACGGCGAGCTCGCCGTCCTCGTGGCACCCCGGCTGGCGACCATGGGGCACCACGTCGGCGCGGCCGAGATGTTGCGGCTCGAGCAGGCGATGCCCGGCCTCAAACAGCGGGCGCGCACGCTGGTCGATCTCGCCGAGGGTGCGGCTTTCTATGTCGGCGCACGGCCGCTGCCGCTCGATGCCAAGGCGGCAAAGCTGCTCGATGCGGATGCCCGCGCGCGCCTGGCCGCAGTGCTGCCGGCGCTCGCTTCGGTCGAGCCTTTCACCGAAGAAGCGCTCGAGGCCGCCGCCCG
>SLRI01000514.1 GCA_007131045.1 Rhodospirillales bacterium | reverse complement strand
CCTCGAGACCGATCTTCGTCGCAGGGCGCTCCTGGCCTGAGCCGTGGGCCGGGTCCTGGCCCTCCTCGCCGCCGTCGCCTCAGCGTTGGCTCTGGGTGCGGCAGGCCTGGCCGTCTGGCTCGCCTATGCCTCGCTGCCCGACCTCGACGGGGAGATCCGCCTCGCCGGCCTCGAGGCCCGGGTCACCATAGCCCGTGACGAATTCGGCATCCCGCTGATCACCGCCGAGAGCGAACGGGACGCGGCCATGGCGCTCGGCTTCGTCCACGCCCAGGACCGGCTCTGGCAGATGGAGATGAGCCGCCGGATCGGCGCCGGCCGGCTCGCCGAGGTGGTAGGCGAGCAGGGCATCGCCACCGACCGCTTCCTGCGCACGCTCGGGCTCTACCGTGCCGCCGAAGCCGCCCTCGACCACCTCTCGCCCGACGCGATCGACCGGCTCGAAGCCTATGCAGAGGGCGTCAATGCGCTGATCGAGAGCCGCTCGCGGCCGCTGCCGCCCGAATTTCTCCTGCTGCGCCACCGCCCCGAGCCCTGGGTCCCGGCCGACAGCCTGGTACTGGTCAAGACCATGGCCTGGAGGCTGATCGAAAGCTGGCGGCGCGAGCTCACCCGGGCGACGGTCCTGGCCGAGCTGCCGGCCGAGGCGCTCGACGATCTCTGGCCGCCGACCCACCCGGACGCGGTGACCTCGATCGCGGGTGACGGCCTGGAAACGGACAGGGCATCGGCCGCGTCGGGTAGCGATGTGGCCGCCGTTCGGGCGATCGCGGACGATGCCGCGGCACTCCTCGCCGCCCTGCCGGAGAGCGGCCCGCCGGGCCAGGGCTCGAACAGCTGGGTGGTGGCGGGTGAGCACACCGCCTCGGGTGCAGCACTCTTCGCCAACGACCCGCATCTCGACCTCGGCGCCCCGGCACACTGGTACCTCGCCGCGCTCAGCACACCCGAGGGCACAGTCCAGGGCGCCACCCTGCCGGCCCTGCCGGTCGTCGTCATCGGCCGCAACGAGACGGTCGCCTGGGGCTTCACCAACACCGCCGGCGACACCGACGACCTGTTCATCGAGCGCCTCGATCCAGGCGATCCCGACCGCTACTTGGCACCCGACGGGCCGCGCCCGTTCGTCACCCGCGACGAGGTGATCAGGATCAAGGGCGGCGCGACCATCACCCACCGGGTCCGCGAGACCCGCAACGGCCCGGTGATCTCCGACATGCTCCCGCAGGCGGCAGCGGCCGCCGGCGGCGGCGGCCATGTCCTTGCCCTGCGCTGGACGGCGCTCGAGACCGTGGACCGCACCGTCGAAGCCGGCATGGCACTCGCCCGGGCGCGCGACTGGGAGGCGTTCGAGGCGGCCATCGCCGACTTCTTCAGCCCGACCCAGAACGCCATCTTTGCCGATGCCGAGGGCGGCATCGGCATTGCGCTTGCCGGGCGCCTGCCGCAGCGGCTGGGCAGCGACGGCGGCCTGCCCCGGCCGGGCTGGAGCGGCGAGCACGACTGGCAGGGGCTCCTGCCCGCCGCCGCCAACCCGCGCAGCCGCGACCCCGCCACGGGCTACCTCTTGAACGCCAACAACCGCCTGGTCGGCCCCGACTACCCCCACTACATCACCCGCGACTGGAACGACGACCTGCGCGCCCGGCGGATCGAGGAGGTGCTCAGCGCCGCGATCGAGACGGGCACGGCGCTCGATGTCGAGGCGATGCGCCGGCTGCAGAACGACCGGCGCTCGACCATGGCGCTCGACTTCCTGCCGCTGTTGCGGAGGGTGGGGCCCGCTTCCGGCGACGAGGACGCGCAGGTGATCCAGGCCGCCATGGACGCGTGGGACGGCGAAAGTGCCGCCGACCGGCCGGAGCCGCTGATCTTCCAGGCCTGGTATCGGGCCCTGGTCCGCCACGTGCTCGAAGACGAGCTCGGCCAGCGGTTCGCGGCCTATCGCGGGCTGCGCACCGAGGCCATGCGCCACATCATCGAAAACGCCCCGATCTGGTGCGACGACACGACGATACCCGAGACCGTGCAGAGCTGCGTCGACATGGCCGAGCGGGCCTTCCGGACGGCTCTGGCCGAGCTTCGCGACGAGCACGGCGAGGCCTGGCGGGAATGGCGCTGGGGCGAGGCCAGCCGGGTGCACATGGCGCATCGCCCGATGGATGCGATCTTCGGCCTCAGGCGGCTGTTCTCGCTCGAGACTCCGGGCGGCGGCGACGGCAGCACCGTGGACGTCGCCCGCTACCTGCCGCATGCCCCTTACACGACGGTGATGGCGGCGAGCCTGAGAATCGTGGCCGATCTCGCCGAACCCTTCAGCTTCGATGCGATACTGCCCGCCGGCCAATCCGGCCACCCGCTGTCGCGGCACTACCGCGATCAGACGGCGTTGTGGCACGAAGGCCGGCTGCACCGGGTCGCCATCGCCGATCACGCGAGGGAAGCCCGTCATATTCTGACCCTTTTGCCGGACGAATAAACGTAAAACGCGAAACACTTCGCACGAATATCTTTCGAGTTTTGCTCGAATCCGCTATGAGCGCTTCTCGTAGCCCGCCGAATGCGGGAACTTTGGAGACAGCGCGATGACGGTCCCGCATGCAGCCGGGTGAGCTCAGGAGCTTCGGCCAACGGCTGCGCGCGCTGCGCTCGGGCCTGGCGCTGAGTCAGGCCGAGCTGGCACGCCTGATCGGCCGCCACCAGACGGCGATCGGGCCCTATGAGCGCGACGAGTACATGCCGAGCCGCGACGTGGTCGAGAAGCTGGCGACGGCGCTCGAGACCAGCCCCGAATATCTGCAATACGGCCGCAGCCCGCACCGCAGCAGCCTGCCCCGGCTCGGCCGCCTCGATGCCGCGGGGCAGGTCGAGCAGATCAGGCGAATGCCGACCTTGGCGTTGGCCGAGGAGCGGCTGGTCGCGATGATACTCGAGGACGACGCGATGCTGCCGGTGTTCCGCCCGGGGCAGACGATTCTGCTGGCCCGCGCGGCCGCCACCGAATTGGCCCCGCTGGTCGGCCGGCACGTGGTGGCCGAGTTGACCTGCGGCCGGCAGTTCCTGCGCCGCCTGATGCCGGCCAACGATCCCGCGAGCTACATTCTGACCGCCTATCAGGCACCGCCCTTGGGGCCGCTCCGGCCGGTCGCGGTGCGCCTCGTGATGGGCCACCTCGAGGCCGAGGCCTGCCTCGGCGACAGGCAAGAGAACAACTCTTTAAGTTGATGAGAAATACACGTTTCTCTGGAAGTTTAAAATATGCCCGGTATTTTAGCTAAATAAGATTTGTCTGGGGGTTGTGACGCTCCGCGCAACCGTGGCGTTTGCAACACGAAGGGATCGGAAAACATGATGAATCAAGTCGCCACCAAGACCTTGGGTAAGGGTAGCGGGGGCCGCAGCCGCGCTCTCGACGTCGACCACTATGTCAGCCTGCGCATTCGCCAGCGGCGCATCATGCTGGGCCTCACCCAGCAGCAGATGGCCGAGCTCATCGGCGTCACCTACCAGCAGGCGCACAAGTACGAGACCGGCATCAACCGCATCTCCGCCGGCCGCCTCTACCAGATCGCCCAGGCCCTGGGCGTCGAGATCGGCTACTTCTTCGACGATATCGACCCCGACCAGCAGGCCAAGGTGAAGTCGACCGAGATGATGCCGCAGCAGCGCATGCTGCTCGAGCTCGCCCGCAATTTCGCCGCGATCGGCAGCCGCAAGCATCAGGACGCGATCTGCAACCTCGCCCGCGTGCTGGCCTCGAGCGAGCGTTCCGGCGACTGAACCCGGCGCACACCGGCTGGCCTGCGACCTTTTCGGCCCGAGCGAGGCTCGGCCAGCCGGCGTGGAGTTGTTCTGGGCCGCTGACGCTGCGTGGCTGACGGGCCCGGATCGACGCACCGCCCGGCACTCTCGATCTCCGCCTCCGCCGCCAACAGCCGCCCACGCCGAAAAGGTCGTGGACGCCGTGTCGCCACCCGTACGTCGCCACCAGACCAGTCGGGAACAGCCGGGGATGAGCACCCAGCCATGCCATCTCCGGCCTGATGCTCACCGCCATGGGTCTGCTCTGCTCCGCTCGGCACCGACATCGAGTTCATCCCCTGCCCCCGTGACCAT
>SLRI01000201.1 GCA_007131045.1 Rhodospirillales bacterium | reverse complement strand
CGAGCTCGGCACCGAGAACGTCGACAACCTGGCGCTTTGGGCGCCTGCTGTACGGGCCAGCCTGTTCGACTTCGAGCTGCATTCGCGGCTCGCGTTCTCGGCCGAGGCCACGCCAGGGAACGGCGATCCCCGGAAAATGAGCATCTGGCATCTGGCGCGGACGTCCGCCGACGACGCGACCCCGCCCGTCGTCGCGCATCGCGAGCTGGCGCGGCTCGTCAGGCCGCCGGAGGCCACGCTCAGGGCGCAGCTCGTGATCGTCGACGACTATGCCGGTCTCAGGCCCGACCGTAGCGCCGAGGTGCTGGCGCAGACCGGCACGGTGGTATCATTCCTGGGCGCGCTCGCCAATCTGCACGGCGAGCGCACGAGCTGGACGCTGGAGCTGCTGGCGACCGCCTTCCGCCTCGCCCAGTTCGTGCATTTTCGGGTCAAGCACGCCCTGGCCTGCCGCCGGCCGATCGAGTTTTCGCCGCAGATCCAGCCGATCATCCAGACCCCGGCGCACGGCAGCCTGCCGAGCGGCCATGCGACCGAGGCCTTCGCCATGGCGTTCGTGCTCCTGGCAGTGGTGCGCGACGGTGGCAATGCGATTTATGCGCAGCCGGGCTGGGCCGAGCAGCTGATGCGGCTGGCTGCGCGGATCGCCATCAACCGGACGATCGGGGGTGTTCACTTCCCCGCCGACAGCGTCGCCGGCGCCATGCTCGGCCTCACCCTCGGCCGCTATCTGGTGGCGCGCTCGACGACGACGGGCACGGCGAGCGGCTGGTCGTTCGACGGCACGGCTTATCCGGCGGATCTCGATTTCGAGTGGAGCGCGCTGGTCGACGTGGCCCAAGTGCCGCCGGCGCAGCTCGCGGCGGGCAATCACGTGGGCCCGATTCCCGTGAATGTCGGTGACCCCGCCTTGATCGGGGATGGCGATCGCTCGCTGGTTCTGCGCGAGCTTTGGGACAAGGCCCTGGCCGAATGGTCCTGATCGGCCGAACCTGGAGATAGCATCCGATGCTCGAGGCAAGCCTGGGCAAGCGGGGTCGCATCTACGCCACGATCAGCGGCATGGATCCGCGAGCCGACTGGCTCCTGGGCCCGGGCCGCCGTGACTTCCTGGGGAGCGACGATCCGGCCACACTGATTCCCTGCATCATCGTGCTCGACCAGCAGCTCGACATCAACGCGACGAAGCAGGGTCTCTTGCAGCTCACTGTCCGAGCACCGGTGGGGCGGGCGCCGGGCCGGGAGGCCGAGCCGCGTCCGGTGGTCATGGGCTTTGCGCCGAAGGCCTTCTTCGACGAGCTCGCCGATCCCGACGGCCCTTTCGCCAGGCTCAACCAGATGGGCAAGACCATCAGCCTGAGCTCGCCCATCGCCCGATCGGCGCTGCCCGATTGGGACTTCGGCGGCGACCGGGTGCCGGAGGTCGTGCCGCCGGACATGGGGCCGCCCGCTTGCCCGTGGCCACCGGGGACGGTCGTCATCGGCGTCATCGACGAAGGCATCGCCTTCGCCAACCAGCGCTTTCGCCTGGCGCCGGAGGAGAGCCGGATCGAGGCCTTCTGGCACCAGGACCATCCGATCATGAACCCGACCTCGGTCGATTTCGGCCGCGAGCTGGTCAGGAGCGAGATCGAGCAGCTGCTGAAAGACCATACCAAGGACGATGTGTTGAACGAGACGACCCTCTACCGGGCGGCGGGGCTCGTCGATTTCACCCGTCCCGGGCACAAGGCGGCCGCCTGGCGGGCGGCGCACGGCACCCACGTGCTCGACACCGCGGCCGCGATTCCGCCCGGGTGCGATGCCCGATCCCGGCCGATCATCGCCGTGGAGCTGTCGCCCGAGGCGGTGGTCGACACGAGCTTTGGGCTCTTGACCCTGCCGGTGCTGGCCGGCATCGAGTACATCCTCAATCGCGCGGCACTGTTGACCGAGGAGGGCCAGGATCCGCTGCCGGTGGTGATCTGTCTGAGCTACGGCATGTATGCCGGGCCGCACGACGGCAGCCATGCGATCGAGCAGGCGATCGATCAGTTGATTCAGGACGACCCGACACGGCGAACGGTGGCGCTGCCCTCGGGCAACAGCCATCTCGGCCGCGGCCACGCCAGTTTCGGCTTTCCGGCCGCACAGCCACTCGCCGAGGTGGCGCTGCCGCTTCGCCTGCTGCCGGACGACCTGACGCAGAGCTCGGTCGAGATCTGGCTGCCGTTCGGCGGCCTCACGGCACCGATCGGCGACCGGGTGCAAGTCGCCCTGGTAGCGCCGCGCGGGCTGAGCGTCGACCCGCCGGTCGAATGGCTGGGTGAAAACACGACCGCACCGCTAAAGATCAAGGATGAAGCGGGCAACCTCGTGGCGTGGGCTGCCTACACCTTCATGGGCCCGCCCACCTCGCGCGGCGTCTTCACGATCGAGTTCCGGCCGACGATGCGCCTCGCGCCCTATCCCGCCGATCCACCGGTCGCACCGGCCGGCACCTGGAGCATTCGGCTGCGCAACATCAGCCTGCCGGAGGCGGCCCGGGTTCAGGCATGGGTCCAGCGCGACGACGAGCCCTACGGCTATCCGATCCGCGGGCGCCAGGCGTATTTCGATCACCCGCGCTACGTCCGCTTCGACGCACGGGGCGAGGCGATCGAGGCGGACGACCACCAGCTGCAGAAGGATGCCGGCGACTGCCCGATCAAGCGCCGCTCGCACGTCAACGCGATCGCGACCGGTGATCTGCCGCTGGTCGCCGGCGGCTTCTGGCGGCGGGAGGACCGTCTGGCCCCGACCTCGGCGGGTGGCCCGGTCACGCCGCGCGCCGGAGGCCAGCTGAATGCGGACGAACGCAAGCCCGATGTGTTGGCACGGACCGACCGGTCGCGGGCGCTTGCCGGCATTTTGGCCTCCGGTACTGCCGACGGCTCGCGCGTGGCCTTTTCCGGCACCAGCGTCGCCGCACCGCAACTCGCGAGAAAGGCCGCCGAGCGGCTGGGAAAAGCGGATTCCGTCAGCCGCGCGGCAATCCGCGACGATGTCGTGGGGGGCAATCCCGCGCCGGACGACGAGCGCGAAGGCTGGGGCAAGATCTGAGAGCCTGCTATTTCACCAGCCGCGCCGATTTCTTCTCCTTGAATTCCTCGGGTTTCGGGACGTCGCTGTCGCCGAAGCGGCTGCCGAGGCTCAAGCGGCTGTTGCCGAATACGTAGACCGTGCGGGCGACAACCAGGGTCCAGGGTGGCAGCGTGGTGCCAGGTGTGCCGCCCCATTGCAGATGTTGGTCCGGCATGTAGATCGTGCCCTCGATTCGTGTCGTCGTGTTGCCCTGGCCCATCCGGCTGGTGAGCCCGGCCGGCACGCTCGGGTTCTGATAGATCGCGAAGCCGGCGAGCGGCCCGGTTGCCGGTGCCTTGTGGTTCATGTCGACCGGACCCTCGAGGTCGATCACCGCACCGTTGCCCGCGAGGTGCAGGGCCACGCCCTCGGCGTCGATCCGCAGGTTGCCGTTGGCGAGAAGCGGCCCGTCCTTGATCACGTAGATGCCGGGCGCCATGGTCACCGATCCATCGATCGTCAGCCCGCCACAATAGACACCGGGGTGCAGCGTGGACGATTCGCCCGACACCCGAAGCCCATGGTGATCGCAGGTGCCGAAGGACGGCGGCCGGAAATCGGCGAGCGGGTCGCCTTTCGTCGTACATCCACTGTCCGGTGCCGGTGACATCCGCGCGCTGTTCGCCGCACCGCCGGCAACGCATATCTCGCCGGCGTGGATCCCCCCCATGGGTGCGCTGCCGGTGACCTCGATGGCATTGCCGGCCGTCGAGTTGACCTCGATGCGGCAGTCTTCGGCCCGGATGCTGGCAGCGCCTTGTGCATGGACCGCCTGGCCCGCCACCTCCTCGAGGGCGATGATGCAGGTGGCCATGCCGTCACCGCCTCGGGCGTTTGCAGCGGCCTGCGCCGTCAGGTCGAGCTGGCGGATGCCGAAGGCGGCGAGAAAGTAGGTGTCGAGCCCCCGTCCATCGGCGGCGCGTCGCTCGACGCTGATGGCGATCGTGTCGGGTGGCGTGTCCTCGTCGTTCGCGGCCACGACCTGCCCGGTTTTCGGGTCCCAGCGGCCGAAGCTGAGGTCACCGG
>SLRI01000018.1 GCA_007131045.1 Rhodospirillales bacterium | reverse complement strand
GATTGTGCGCCGGGCGGCCCTTGGCGGCGAACAGCCGGGCAATGGCCGCATCATCGGTAGCCAACGCCCCCAGGCCGTAGACCGTCTCGGTCGGAAAGGCGACGAGCCCGCCGGCACGGAGCATGGCTGCCGCCTCGGCGATTCCGGCCGCATCAGCCTCGAGCCTCTCGGTCATCGGGCGAGCGCACGCCAGCCGATATCGGAGCGGTGAAACCCTCGGGGCCAGTCGATCCGCGCCACCGCGCCATAGGCCCGCTCGCGAGCGGCCTCGAGCGTCGGCCCGCGGCCGGTGACGGCGAGCACCCGGCCGCCATGCGCCTGCCACGTGCCCTCGACGTTGCGGGTCGCGGCGTGAAAGACCAGGAGATCGTCGTCGCCCTCGAGTGCGTCCAGGCCGCGGATCACCGAGCCCTTGGGCACGGCACCAGGATAGCCCTCGGTCGCGAGCACCACGGTCAGCGCATGCTCCGGGTGCCAGCGCAGGCTCATCCGCTCCAGCACGCCGTCGACCGCACCCAGGATCAGCTGGCCGAGATCGGTCATCAGCCGCGGCAGCACCGCCTGGCACTCGGGATCGCCGAAACGGACATTGTATTCGAGCAGCTTCGG
Source organism: Rhodospirillales bacterium (assembly GCA_007131045.1). GTDB lineage: Bacteria > Pseudomonadota > Alphaproteobacteria > Geminicoccales > Geminicoccaceae > SLRI01. The sequence continues at coordinate 3,524 of SLRI01000018.1, read as the reverse complement.
GCCGTCCGCCGTCAGCATCAGCCCGGCATAGAGAAAGCCCCGGTAGGTGACGCCCTCGGCGGCGAGGCCCGCGAGGGTCGGCCGGATGATCCGCGCCATGACCTCTTCGACCAGTTCCGGGGTCAGCACCGGTGCCGGCGAATAGGCGCCCATGCCGCCGGTATTGGGGCCCTGGTCACCGTCGAAGGCGCGCTTGTGGTCCTGCGCCGTGCCGATCTCGAGCGCCGTTCGGCCGTCGCAGATGGCAAAGAGGCTGGCCTCCTCGCCGATCAGGAACTCTTCGATCACCAGCGTGGCGCCGGCGTCGCCGAAGGCGCCGGCAAAGGCGGCCTCGACCGCTTCGCGCGCCGCCTCGCGGGTCAGGGCGATCACCACGCCTTTGCCGGCAGCCAGCCCGTCCGCCTTGACCACGAGCGGCAAGGGTGCGGTCCCGACATGCGCCAGCGCCGCTGCGGCCTCGTCCTCGGCAAACACCCGATAGCCCGCGGTCGGAATGTCGTGGCGGGCGCAGAAGTCCTTCATGAAGGCCTTGGAGCCCTCGAGTCGTGCTGCCGCCCGGTCGGGTCCGAAGGCGCGGATCCCGGCGGCTTCCAGGTGGTCGACCAGGCCCATGACCAGCGGCAGCTCGGGGCCGACGACGACGATGTCGATCCGGCGCTCTCTTGCGAGGCGCACGATGCCGTCGAGGTCGTCGACCGCGACGGGCGCGCAGGCGACGGTCCGTGCAATGCCGTCGTTGCCGGGGGCACAGATCACCTCGGTTGCGAGTGGCGAGGTGCTGAGCGCCCAGCACAGCGCGTGCTCGCGGCCGCCGCCACCGATGACGAGAAAACGCATGGTTCGACCTCGAAGGTGAAGGCCAAGCCGGTTCCGGCGCTTGCCGGGGCGGCCGCCCTTCCGATAGACCGAACGGGTCCCGAAATCGAGGGGCAGTGGCAGCGAGCTTGGATGGTGAGGGTGATGGAGCGGGTGAGGATCGGCATTCTGGGGGCGAGCGGCTACACGGGCGCCGAGCTGTTGCGCCTGCTCGCGGGCCATCCGGCGGCCGAGATCCGCTGGCTCACCGCCGACCGCAACGCCGGCCAGCCGCTCGGCGCGCTGTTCCCGCATCTGGCGCATCAGGGCCTGCCGTCGCTCGAGAAGCTCGAAGACGTCGACATCGACGCGGTCGACATCGTCTTTTGCTGCCTGCCGCACGGGCTGACCCAGGCCGTGGTCGAGAGCCTGCCGGACTCGGTACGCGTGGTCGACCTCTCGGCCGATTTCCGGCTTCGCGATCTCGACCTCTACGAAGCCACCTACGGCAAGCCGCACGAGGCGCCGGCACTCCAGGCCGAGGCGGTCTACGGCCTTTCCGAGCACTACGGCAGGGCGATCGCGAAGGCCCGGCTCGTCGCCAATCCCGGCTGCTACACGACCGCGGCCGAGCTGCCGCTGATCCCGCTGCTCGAGGCCGGGCTGATCGAGGAGCAGGGCATCATCATCGATGCCAAGTCGGGGATCACCGGCGCCGGCCGGGCGGCCAAGGAGGCCAACCTCTTCGGCGAGGTGAGCGAGGGCTTCCACGCCTATGGCGTGGCCACGCATCGCCACGGGCCGGAGATCGAGCAGTGCCTCTCGGACTTCTCGAAGGCGCCGATGCGGGTCACCTTCACGCCGCATCTGGTGCCGATGAACCGCGGCATCCTGGCCACGATCTATGCCCGGCTGAGCGCCGGCGCGGACCTGGAGACCGTCCAGGCCCGGCTGCAGGCGGCCTATGCCGAGGCGCCGTTCGCCAAGGTCCTGCCGCTGAAATCCTCACCCGCGACCCGGCACGTGCGCGGCAGCAATCTCTGCCTCCTGGCCGTCCACCCGAGCCGGATCGAGGGCGAGATCATCATCCTCAGCGTGCTCGACAATCTGGTGAAGGGGGCGGCGGGGCAGGCGATCCAGAACATGAACCTGATGCTCGGCCTGCCGGAGGCTTCGGGCCTCGGCCAGCCGCCGATCTTCCCCTGAGATGGACCGCCCACCGGTCGAGCTCGCCGACATCGAGGCCGCGGCCCGGGTCATCGACGGGCAGGTGGTGCGCACGCCGCTTCGCCACTCCAGGACACTCTCGGAGATCACCGGCGCCCAGATCTGGCTCAAGTTCGAGAACCGGCAATACACCGCGTCGTTCAAGGAACGGGGCGCGCTCAACAAGCTGAGCGGTCTGGGCGAGGCGGAGCGGGCGCGGGGCGTGATCGCCATGTCGGCGGGCAACCACGCGCAAGGGGTGGCCTATCACAGCCGCCGGCTCGGCATCCGCGCCACCATCGTGATGCCGGAGACCACACCCTTCACCAAGATCCACAACACCGAGCTCTTGGGTGCCGAGGTGGTGCTCTCCGGCCAGACGGTGGACGAGGCGGCCGAGCATGCCCGGGCACTCGCGGCCGAGCACGGCTTCGTCTTCATCCACCCGTTCGACGATCCGCTGATCATCGCGGGCCAGGGGACCATCGGGCTCGAGATCGCGGCCGAGGCACCGCCGCTCGACGCCGTGGTCGTGCCGATCGGCGGCGGTGGGCTGATCTCGGGCATCGCCACCGCCCTGGCGGCTGCGCGACCCGGGGTGGAGATCGTGGGCGTGCAGTCGGCGCAGTTCCCGGCGGCCTTTGCCCGGCGGCATCCCGAGGCGGTGCTGGCCGAGCCCGGGCGGACCATCGCCGACGGCATCGCGGTCAAGCGGCCGGGCAGCCTGACCGGGGCGATCATCGACCGGCTGGTGGCCGATATCCTGCTGGTCGAGGAGGCGCATCTGGAACGCGCCGTGCTGCAGTTCCTCGAGATCGAGAAGGTGGTGGTCGAAGGCGCGGGCGCGGCGGGCCTCGCCACTCTCCTGGCGCATCCCGAGCGCTTCGCCGGCCGCCGGGTCGGACTCGTGCTCTGCGGCGGCAACATCGACAGCCGGTTGTTGAGCGCGGTGATCATGCGCGGCCTGGTGCGCAGCGAGCGGCTGATCCACCTCGCGGTCGCGGTGCCCGACAGTCCGGGCAGCTTGGCGCAGCTGACCCGGCTGATCGCCGATGCGCGCGGCAATGTCGTCGAGGTGACCCACAAGCGCGCCTTCTCCAAGGGCTCGGTCCGGGACGCCATCGTCGACTTCGTCGTCGAGACCCGCGACAGCCGGCACGCGGCGCGGATCACCGAGGCGCTCGCCGGCGCCGGCTTTCGGGTGACCGCGGCCGAAGCCGAGGGAGAACCGCCCGGCTGATCCGCATCGCCCGCTTTACTTCGCTGGCTGAATGGGTTATAAATCCTAAAATGGGTTCTGTAACGGTTCAGGCTGGAGACGGTTGGTGCGCGTTTTGGTGCTCGAGGACGATCCGATCGACGCGCTGGCCGTGCGCCGTGAGTTGGCCGACCGGTTCGAGGTCATCCTGGCCGAGACGCTGGCCGAGGGCCTCATTCGACTGACCACGCCGGGGCGCGCGCCGGACGTCATCGTCACCGACCTCAACCTCCCCGATTCGAGCGGCCCACGAACGCTCGAGATC
>SLRI01000587.1 GCA_007131045.1 Rhodospirillales bacterium | reverse complement strand
GGCCCGCCGGCAACGGGCCGTTGGGCCCGAAGAGCGCGACGGCGGCAGTCTCGATCACCGGACCTTCGGGCCCGTCGGCCACGGCCTCGACATCGCCCGCCGCGAACACCGGCGCCAGTGGGGCGCGAAAGCGGACCCGATCCGCACCGGCAGCCTCGAGCGCCCGTACTGCGGCGAGCAGGTCGAAGCGGCCCGGCGCGGCGCGCAGCGCGGCACTCAAGCGAGCACCGTCTCGCCCAAGAGCGGCGGCCATCGCCGCCACTCGCCTTCGCGCTGAACGCTCTGCAGCACCAGCTCGGTGAAGACCGAGGGTGCGGCATGGACCGCGAGGAACCGTGCCAGCACGGCACCGAACAGGTAGCCCGATGCGCCGACGAAATGCGCTTCATCGAGCGTCGCGGTCAGCTCGACACCGCGACAAAAGCCACGCCAGGCGTCGTCGCCGACCCGGCGTGCCGTGCGCCGCATGGCGAGGCCGCGCAAGCCCTCGATCTGCCGATGCGCGGAACGGGCGCCGGGGCCGCAGTAGATGCCGAGATGCGCGCGCAAGGCGGCCAGCGCCTCGGGCCCGTCGGCGAAGGCCAGCTGGTTGGCCGAAAGATGCGCGATCAACCGCCAGAGGTCGGCGCCGGCCGCGGGCGGGTCGGCCTGCGGCGTCGGTCGGCTGGTGCAGACGATCGCCTCGACCGGCGCGTCCTGCTCGAGGCCCAGCCGAGCCCCTGCGGGCAGCTGCTCGGCGAGCCCGCGATTGGTGCAGGTCAGGTGCGCGAAGGCGACGTCGGCGCCGGGCCCGGCGGGCGCGAAGCCCTTGTCGCGAAAGGCGATGAAGATGTCCGAGCCCTGCATGTCCGGGCGGCGGCAAGGTGCTCGCCTGGCGATCCAGCCGACGGACTCGTCGCTGGTCTCGGCGTCGGCGAAGCCGAAGAAGGGGGCGAGCCGGTTGTCGGCGCCGGGCTCGACCCGCGCCAGGGTGACCCGGCGGATGGAATGAATCTCGGTGCTCCGCTCGAGGCGGGCATCCGGGGCGACGAGCTGCTCGATCCGCGCATGATCGATGCGGATCGGCTCGCTCACCCGGGAGAAGAGGTTGACGATCGGCACCGCCCCCAGCCGGAGATTGCCGCCCTCGGCAGCGGCGAGCTCGTCCGGTGCCGCATCGATGACCAGGGCCAGATCGAGCCAGCCGCCCTCGGCTGCACCAGCAGCGGCGTCGAGGCCGGTGATGTCGAGAAACAGGAACTTGTCCGGGAAGGTGAAGTATTCCTGGATCAAGCGATGGCCGTGATGGGCGGTCGGTGGATGCGGCAGCGCCGCTTCCTCGGGTGCGAAACCGACCGGGACCACAGCGGCTTTGGGCAGGCGCCGAGCCGGACCGTCGGCGCGGTCGGCGAGCGGCACCGGTGCGCCGCCGGCCACCGGGTCCAGCGCCCAGATCTCGCGGGTTCGGGTCGAGAGCGTCTCGTAGAGCACGGTCGCCATGGCGAGCGGGGCTGCGAGGCGCAGCCGCAGCTTGCCGGGGGCGAGGTCGGCGAAGCGCTCGCCGCCCAGGGCGGCCAGACGCAGCCGCAGCACCGCGCGGACGTCGCTTCGGCCATCGAGGAAGGCCAGCTGCGCCGGGTCCGGCCGGTCGACCGCATCGATGCGAATCGGCCAGAGCTCGACCTCGAAGGTGGTCCTAAAGCGGAGCACCGCACCCGTATCGGTCTCGGCCGTCAGCTCGGCACCGCGCGGCACCCGAAAGCCGTGGGCGGCACGGGCGCGGGCCGGATCGACCCTGAGCTCGGCGATGGCGAGCGAGGGGATCGGGGCGGTGAGGTGTGGGTAGAGGGCGTCGAGCAGCGCGCTGGCGAGCCGCGGCAGCTGGTGGTCGAGATTGCGCTGGATGCGGCCGGTCAGGAAGGCGAAGGCCTCGATCAACCGCTCGACATGCGGGTCGGCAGTGCCGTCGGCCGAGATGTCCAGGGCACCGGCGAGGCCGGGGTTTCGGGCGGCGAAGGCGGCGCCCTCGAGGCGCAGCGCTTCGAGCTCGCGCAGGAAATAGTCGCGCTGCTCGGCGCGGGCCGCGGCGGTCACGCAGCAGTCCCGCAATCGGCACCGGCCCCGTCGATCGGGGCACGAAAGGAGAAGGGCTCGAGGGTCCGCCCGAGCCGCATCGACCCGGTGATGCGGACGATCAGCATGCCCCGGGCCTCGGCGGCTTCGTCCACCACCACGGTCGCCTCGGCGAGGCGCGGCTCGAACGCCGCCACCGCCTCGCGGATCTCGCGGGCGAGACGGTCGCGGTCATCCGGCCGGGCCGGCGACAGGGTGGGGTCCGGCGCCGCGCCGAAGTCGAGGATGGTGCGGGCTTCGGCCGAGAGGCCGGCGGCCGTCGCCGGGGCGCGGGTCGCCAAAAGCTCGCGGAGCGAGGCCGCGATGACCCGGGAGAGCCCATCCGCGTCGTAGATGGGCTCCCTCGGGCCATCCGCCAGCAATCGCTCGAAGAGAGCGGGCCGCGCCCCGTCGACGCGGCGCGGCCCCGCCGAGAGCGGGACCGCTGCGGTGTTCGTCCTCGGCTCAGGCAACTTCTTGCTTGAGCAGGTCGTGGCTCACCGGCTGGTCGCCGTCGGCGGTGCCGTCGGTCGGCTTCTGCCGCTTGTAGACGTACTTCACCTTGCCGTAGTTGAAGCTGACCGTCTCGGTCGGGATGTCGCCGGTGCCGCCGCCCAGGCTGATGTTCGAGACGATCACCTTCTCGAACTCGATCTGCAGGTAGAGCACCGGCTGGTTGTCGCCGTCGGCGCGGTAGGCGAAGAAGGTGCACTTGTCGATCTGGTTGCCTTGCCAACACAACTTCAAGAGGTCGTCGGTAGCACTGTCGGTGTACTTGGTGAACGTGAAGTCGGCATGGTTGGCGTGCTCCACCGTGCCGCTGCCGGCGGAGCTCCGTGTTGCCGAGGTCGGCTGGTTGAAGCCGTGGCTCCACGAGAGGACCTGCAGCTGGTCGGTATGCTTGGCATCGTTCGATTCGCCCTTCACCTCGGGACCCTCGATCTTGATGAACATGTTGGCGGCCATTCAGCGTCTCCTGGCTGGCATGTCTGGCGCTCAGCCGGCGGCGGGCGGGAGTTCCGCCACCAGCCGGATCGAGGTCGAGAGCTCTTCGAGCTGGAAGTGCGGCCTGAGGAACATCACCGCCTGGTAGACCCCGGGCCGGCCGGCCACCGGCTTGACGTCGACCCGGGCCTCGCGCAGCGGGTACTGGGCCTTCAAGGACTGGCCGGCATCGTCCTTGCCGAGCACGTACTGGCCGATCCAGGTGGTCAGGTAGTCGCGGACATTGTCCTCGGTCATGAACGAGCCGATCTTGTCGCGCATCATCGCCTTGACGTAGTGGGCGAAACGCGAGGTGTTGAGGATGTAGGGCAGCATCGCGGACAACTTGGCGTTGGCGTTGGCCTCGTTGGTGTTGTACTGCTTGGCCTTGTTCGCCGTGGTGCCGCCGAAGAACGCCGCGTAGTCGGTGTTCTTGCAGTGCATCAGGGTGATGAAGCCGAGGTCGTCGAGCTCCTTCTCGCGCCGGTCGGTGATCGCCACCTCGGTCGGGCACTTGGCGGCGATGTCGCCGTCCAGGGTCTTGAAGGTGTGGACCGGCAGCCCCTCGACCTTGCCGCCGCCCTCGACCCCGCGGATCGCGGCCGTCCAGCCGAACCTGGCGAATGCCGCAGCGATCCGTTCGGCCAGCATGTAGGCCGGGTTGCCCCAGAGATAGCGGTCGTGGTCGGTGCCGTCCGTCGTCTCGCGGAAGTCCATGCCCTCCACCGGCAGGGTGTCGGGGCCGTAGGGCAGGCGCATCAGCACGCGCGGCAGGACGAGCGAGACGTAGCGGCTGTCCTCGCTCTCACGGAACGAGCGCCAGCTGGTCATCTCGGCACTCTCGAAGATCTTGGCCAAATCCCGCGGGACCCCGATCTCGATGTGGCTGTCCATGTCGAACAGCCGCGGGCTGGCAGCGGCGATGAACGGCGCGTGCGCCGCCGCAGCCACCCCCGAGATCAGCTTCAAGAGCGCCATGTCCTGCGGATGCCGGCCGAACTCGTAGCCGCCGAGCAGCATCGAGTAGGGATGGCCGCCGAAGGTGCCGTACTCCTCCTCGTAGG